>JBBSCV010000214.1:0-7260 GCA_038249925.1 Burkholderiales bacterium | reverse complement strand
GGGCGCGACAGTCGCACAGCGCCCCTGCTTCTTTCGCGCGGTCGCATCACCTGGCCGCGCGCTGTTCGCAGACCTTAGGAGATTCAGATGGCCCACCAACTCAACCAGGTCTGCATCGCTGCCTGCAACGCCTGCGCGGATGCCTGCGACCACTGCGCCGCGGCTTGCCTGCGAGAAGACGACGTCGCGATGATGGCGCGCTGCGTAGCACTGGACATCGACTGCGCCGCCATCTGCAGGCTCGCCGCTGGCTTCATGGCGCGCGGCAGCGATTTCGCCGTGCCGTTGTGCCGACTGTGTGCGCAGGTCTGCCAGGCGTGCGCTGACGAATGCGGCAAGCACGAGATGGACCACTGCCGCGCATGCGCCGAGGCTTGCGCCAACTGCGCCCAGGCGTGCCGCGAGATGGCGACTTGAATGCAACGGCGCTGACTGCCTACTGAGCGGTCGGTGCAGGCGCGGAATTTGCCAGCAGGAGATCCAGCCCCAGCCCCAATGATGGAAGTCTGCCGTCCATGCGATTGACACCGTCGATCGGACCACCCCCGGCACGTCATGCGACCGGGCTGGGCGTGGTCGTCGTGCTGCACATCGTCCTCGCCTGGACCTTGCTTCAGACCATGGGCCACCGGGTGATCGACATCGACTTGCCGCCGCTCGTCGTCGATGTGCTTCGGCCGCCAGAAGCGCCTCCGCCAGCACCGCCGCCGCCGCTCGAAGTGCCCGTGCTGCAGCCGCCGCCGCCGTCTTTCGTGCCGCCGCCTGAAGTCCGCATTCGGCCGCCTCCGCTGCCGCCGCCAACCATCAGGGTGCAAAAGGTCGCGCCGCCTCCCGCGCCGGTGACGATCGCTCCGCCGCCTGCCCCGGCGCCCCCCGCGCCCGCACCGCCAGTGGCCGCGCCGGCGGCACTGCCTGCGCCACCGTCGCCGCCGAAACCGAAGCCCCCGCCGCCAGCGCCACCTCCCGATCAGTCGCGGCCCGCGAAACTCGCGGCATCGCAGTGCACCCGACCCGTGTATCCGAGCCGCGCGGCACGCGCCGAGGTCACAGGCACGACGCGCATCCGTTTCCAGGTCGATGCGACGGGGCGGGTCATCGACGCCCGCGTCGTAAAGCGCTCGGGCCCGCTGCGCGAGCATCGATTGCTCGATCGTGCAGCGGTCGAAGCGCTCAGCCGCTGCGGCTTCAGCGTCGGGCTGGACGCACGCGGACGCCCGACCGGCGGGTTCGCGACGGTGGACTACGTTTGGTCACTCGAATGAGACCTGCCGCGGTGTGGCGGGTCCGGCCTGGTGCCGGCGATGGCCGAGAATGCGGCGTGTCACTGCTGATCAAGGGTCGGAGACGAGCTGGGCACACGCGTTGCCCTGCATCCGCTGTTGCGCCTGGAATGGACGTCCTTCCGGCAATGCCCATGTCAGCCCTGCCGCCACATGCCCAGCGAGACGCCTTCGAGCCAGCCTGATTTCCCGCGCGGCGAACCGCAGCCGTCCACGCCGCAGCCGTCCCCTGCTCTGACCGATTCCGACCGTGCATCGCCGAGCCCTGCATGCCCAGAACAGCGCAGTCCTCGGCGCCGGTTCTGGCTGACCGGCCTGGGGCTGGTGCTCGTGCTGGTCGTCGGCGCGGGCGCCTGGGTCGTCGTCGATGAGAACGCGAGCTCCCGCCGGCAGGCGGCATGGCTGGCCGAGCGCGCCGTGGATCAGCGCTTTGCGGTCGCCGCGGGCTCCAGCGACTCGATCCGCTTCCCGCAGGGCGGGCCTTTCGATCAGCGACTGGGCTATTCCACGATTCCCGATTTCGTGCGGCGCCTGCAGAGCCAGGGCTTCGCGGTCACGGCACAGTCGCGGATGTCGCCGCAGATGCTGGCCTGGGCCGACCGCGGCCTCTACGTGCCCTATCGCGAGAAAGCGCGCGCCGGGCTGACGCTGCACGACTGCCGCGGCGAGCCGCTGTTCGACGCCAGCCACCCGGAGCGCGTCTATCCGCAGTTCGATGCGCTGCCGCAGCGCATCATCGACGCGCTGCTCTACATCGAGAACCGCGAACTGCTGAAGGAGCCGGCGCAGCGCAACCCGGCGGTCGAATGGGGCCGCTTCGCGAAGGCCGCCGTCGACCAGGGGCTGCGCCAGGTCGACAGCAGCCACGGTGCCGCCGGCGGCAGCACGCTGGCCACGCAGATCGAGAAGTACCGGCACTCGCCGGGCGGTCGCACGACGAGCGTCGGCGACAAGCTGCGCCAGATGGCGTCGGCGTCGATGCGCGCCTACCTCGACGGCGAGGACACGCAGGCGCGACGGCGGCAGATCGTGCTCGACTACGTGAACACCGTGCCGCTGTCGGCGCAGGCCGGTTTCGGCGAGGTCCACGGCCTGGGCGACGGCCTGTGGGCCTGGTACGGGCGCGAATTCGACGACATCAACCGCTGGCTGACGCCGCCCGGACCGCAGGCTGGCGCGGCGTCTGACTCCGCCGCCGCCATCGCCGAGCACCGCGGCCAGGCCGCACTGGCGTTCAAGCAGGCGCTGTCGCTGATCGTCGCCCAGCGTCGGCCGTCGGCCTACCTGTCGCGCGAGGGCGAGGCCGCGTTGCGCCAGCTGACCGACAGCCACCTGCGGCTGCTGGCCGAAGCCGGCGTGATCCCCGCCGACCTGCGCGACAGCGCGCTGCCGCTGGCGCTGCCGCTGCTGGCGCGGGCCGCGCCGCAGGCACAGACGGCGTTCAGCGACCGCAAGGCTGCGACCGCGCTGCGCGGCCATCTGCAGGGCTTGCTCGGGATGCCGCGCGCCTACGATCTGGACCGGCTGGACCTGGCGGTCGAGACCCCGCTGGCCGACAGCGTGCAGCGCAGCGTGACAGCGCTGCTGCAGAGCCTGGGCGACCAGGCCGGGGCGCGCGAAGCCGGGCTCGTCGGACACAGCATGCTGGGCGCGCAGAGCGACCTGAGCCCGATCGCATTCAGCTTCACGCTGTACGAGCGTGGCGACGGCGTGAACCTGCTGCGCGCCCAGACCGACAACCGCGACCAGCCCTTCGACATCAACGAAGGCGCCCGCCTGGACCTGGGGTCGACGGCCAAGCTGCGCACCCTGGTCACCTATCTGGAGCAGGTCGCGGCGCTGCACGCTCGCTGGCAGGCACTGGACGCGCCCGCATTGGCGGCACTGGACATCGGCAGCCGCGATGCGATCGCGCTGTGGTCGCGCGACCACCTGCGCACCGCCACCGACCGCGGCCTGCCGGCGATGCTTCAGGCGGCGCTGCAACGCAGCTATTCAGCGGACAACGGCGAAGCCTTCTTCACTGGCGGCGGACTGCACCGCTTCGTCAACTTCGAGGCAGCAGACAACGCCCGCTGGATGACGGTGTCCGAGGCGTTCACGCGCTCGGTGAATCTGGTGTTCGTCCGCTTGATGCGCGACGTGGTGCAGCGCGTGGCCGCGGACATGCCGTCGGCCGACCCGCGACTGCTGGACGACGTGCAAGACCCGCGCCGCCTGCCCTACCTGCAGCGCTTCGCCGACCAGGAAGGCAGCACCTACCTCGCGCGCTTCTATCGCAAATACAGCGGCAAGAGTGCCGCCGAAGCGGAAGAACTGCTGCTGCAGGGCCGGCGCCAGACACCGGTTCGCCTGGCGGCCCAGTTCTACATCCTCGAACCCGAGGCCGACGCGCTGCAGCTGCTGGACTTCCTGTCGCGCAGCCTGCCCGACTTTCAGACTTCGGCCCGGAGTTCGCCACAAACGCTGCACGACCGCTACGGCCCGGGCAAATTTTCGCTGCAGGACCGCGGCTACCTGGCCGGCATCCACCCGCTGGAGCTGTGGCTGGCCGGCCATCTGCGACGCAACCCGGGTGCGACGCTTACGCAGGCGCTGCAGGCCAGCCGCGGCGAGCGCCAGGAGGTCTACGCCTGGCTCTTCCAGCCGCGGCGCAAGGCGGCACAGGACCGGCGCATTCGCACCCTGCTCGAGATCGAGGCCTTCGGTCAGGTCCACGCCGCGTGGCAGCGCCTGGGTTATCCGTTCAGGTCGATGACGCCGTCGTACGGCAGTGCGCTGGGCGCCAGTGGCGATCGCCCGTCGGCACTGTCCGAACTGATGGGGATCATCGTCGCCGGTGGCCAGCGGCTGCCGACGGCACGCGTCTCGGCGCTGCACTTCGCTGGCGCCACGCCATGGGAAACGCGTTTGGCGTTGCGCCCCGCCGCAGCCGAGCAGGTGCTGCACCCGGCAGTGGCCGACGCGGTGCGCAGCGCACTGACCCAGGTCGTGGAGGCCGGCACCGGGCGCCGCCTGAAGGGGGCGTTGACGCTGGCCGATGGCACGCCGGTGGTCATCGGCGGCAAGACCGGCACCGGCGACCACCGTTTCGACACCTACGGCCGTGGCGGGCAACTGCTGTCATCGCGCATCGTCAGCCGCTCGGCGACGATGGTCTTCATGCTCGGCGAACGCCATTTCGGCACCATCATGGCGTTCGTCCGCGAGCCCGACGCCGCGAATTACCGCTTCACCAGCGCGCTGCCGTCGCAATTGCTGAAGGTGCTGGCGCCGCGCCTGCTGCCGCTGCTGGAGGGCGAGGTCTGCACCGCCGGGCGCGCGGGTGTTGCGCATGCCGCGGTCGTCCGCCCGACGGACGCACGGCCTGGCAGCCCGTGAGCATTTCTATCTCGCGCTGCGCCCCTCATCGGCGACGGCCAGCGCAGCCGGCGCGCAGATGAAGGCTTGCTTTGCTGTCCATTTCGGCATGTTGGAAGCACCCGGGCTGGGTGTTAAAGTCCTTGGCTGAGTGAACACGGTCCTTCCCGTCCCCTTGCTGGCGTTGAACAGCAGCAAGGCGGGTCGCTAGTCCGCTTGCCCGGTGCAGCCGGGGCCGCGGAAGGTTGATTAACCCATCGGAGCCCTGGAAACCGGGGCCAAAGGTGAGCGAAAGATGATGCAGCAACACAGGTCCACTTCGTACCTGTTCGGGGGCAATGCTCCCTACGTGGAGGAGTTGTACGAGGCCTATCTCGACAACCCCGGCAGCGTGCCTGAGAACTGGCGCACCTACTTCGACAACCTGCAGCACGTGCCTGCCACCGACGGCAGCGACGCGCGCGATGTCGCGCACGCACCGGTCGTCGAGAGCTTCGCGCAGCGCGCCAAGGCCAACGCCTTCGCACTGAAGGCCAGCGAGGCCGATCTGGCCGTTGCGCGCAAACAGGTGCATGTGCAGTCGCTGATTGCCGCCTACCGCTTCCTGGGTTCACGCTGGGCCGACCTGGACCCGCTGAAGCGCACCGAACGCCCCAAGATTCCCGAACTCGAGCCGTCGTTCTACGACCTCACCGAGTCGGACATGGACATCACCTTCTCGGCGGCCAACACCTACTTCACCAAGGCCGAACACATGAGCCTGCGCGAGATCGTGCAGGCCTTGCGTGAAACCTACTGCCGCAGCATCGGCGCCGAGTTCATGCATTGCACCGACCCGGCCGAGAAGCGCTGGTGGCAGGAGCGCCTGGAATCGCGCCGCAGCAGCCCCACTTTCAGCGCCGACGAGAAGAAGCACATTCTCGACCGCCTGACCGCTGCCGAAGGCCTGGAACGTTACCTGCACACCAAGTACGTCGGGCAGAAGCGCTTCAGCCTCGAAGGCGGCGAAAGTTTCATCGCCAGCATGGACGAAGTGGTGCAGCGTGCGGGCATCAATGGCGTCCAGGAAATCGTCATCGGCATGGCGCATCGCGGCCGCCTGAACGTGCTGGTGAACACGCTCGGCAAGATGCCGGCCGACCTGTTCGCCGAGTTCGACCACACCGCGCCCGAGGCATTGCCCGCCGGTGATGTGAAGTACCACCAGGGCTTCAGCAGCGACATCACGACACCTGGCGGCCCGGTGCACCTGAGCCTGGCCTTCAACCCCAGCCATCTGGAAATCGTCAACCCGGTCGTCGAGGGCAGCGTGAAGGCGCGCATGGAACGCCGCGGCGACAAGCATGGCGACCAGGTGCTGCCCGTGCTGGTGCACGGCGACGCGGCCTTCGCCGGCCAGGGCGTGGTGATGGAAACGCTGGCGCTGGCGCAGACGCGTGGCTATTTCACCGGCGGCACGGTGCACATCGTCATCAACAACCAGATCGGCTTCACCACCAGCGACCCGCGCGACAGCCGCTCCACGTTGTACTGCAGCGACGTGGTGAAGATGATCGAGGCCCCGGTGCTGCACGTGAACGCCGATGACCCCGAGGCCGTGGTCTGGTGCACGCAGTTGGTGATGGACTACCGCAAGCAGTTCAAGAAGGACGTGGTGGTCGACATCGTCTGCTTCCGCAAGCTGGGCCACAACGAGCAGGACACGCCGTCGCTGACCCAGCCGCTGATGTACAAGAAGATTGCCCAGCACCCGGGCACGCGCCGGCTCTACGGCGACAAGTTGGTGGCACAGGGCGTGCTGCCTGAGAGCGGCCCCGACGACATGGTCAAGGCCTTCCGCGCTGCGATGGACGAAGGCCGCCACACCGCCGACCCGGTGCTGACCAACTTCAAGAGCAAGTACGCGGTGGACTGGGCGCCCTTTCTGGGCAAGAAGTGGACCGACGCCGCCGACACCGCGCTACCGCTGGCCGAGATCAAACGCCTGTCCGAGCGCCTGACCACCATCCCCGCCAACTTCAAGGTGCACCCGCTGGTGGAGAAGGTCATCGCCGACCGCGCCGCAATGGGCCGCGGCGAGATCAACGTCGACTGGGGCATGGGCGAGACGCTGGCCTATGCATCGCTGGTGGCCAGTGGTTACGCCGTGCGGCTGAGCGGTGAAGACTGTGGCCGCGGCACCTTCGTGCACCGCCACGCCGTACTGCACGACCAGAACCGCGAGCGTTACGACGAAGGCAGCTACGTGCCCTTGCAAAATGTCGCCGACAACCAGGCCCCGTTTGCCGTCATCGATTCCATCCTGTCTGAAGAGGCGGTGCTGGGCTTCGAGTACGGCTATGCCGCTGCCGAGCCCAACACGCTGACGATCTGGGAGGCGCAGTTCGGCGACTTCGTCAACGGCGCGCAAGTCGTCATCGACCAGTTCATTGCCAGCGGCGAGGTGAAATGGGGCCGCGCGAATGGCCTGACGCTGCTGCTGCCACACGGCTACGAAGGGCAGGGCCCTGAACACAGCAGCGCCCGGCTCGAGCGTTTCATGCAGCTTTCCGCCGACAACAACATGCAGGTGGTGCAGCCCACCAGCGCCAGCCAGATCTTTCACCTGCTGCGCCGGCAG
>JBBSCV010000213.1:0-7267 GCA_038249925.1 Burkholderiales bacterium | reverse complement strand
GCCCCAGCCGGGCTGGCGTTAAAGGACTTGATCGACATCGTGCACATCGTGCCGGTGTAGCGCAAGGTGTACTCGGTGACCTGCCCTTCGCGGACCTGCACAAGCTCGTTCGGGTTGGTGTGCCTTGGTTTGCAAAAGCCCACCATCACACCGGCCCGCATCTTGTAGGCGCCCACGGCCACGGCCATACCGCCGCCGGGCTGCGACAACCCGTTCGCGAAGGGCAACACGAATTTGGTCGCGTCGGCGTCGAACTCGAGCTTGGCGGTGGGGCCCCAGCCGCCAAAGCTCGGCGCGCTTCTGTTCTGGCCGGGCCGGCTGTCAGGGATGAAGAAGTACTTCACCGTTCCCCAGCGCGCGCGCATCGTCACGCGCAACTCGCCATCGATGCACTGGCCTTGCGGCACGGTCGAAGCCACGCCTTTGCAGCTTTCGCTCATCAGCTCTTCACGCGCTGCGTCGTATTCCAGCAGCACCGAGAACTTGGCCGTGCCCACCGGGAAACGCGGCAAGCAGGACGAGGGCGCGGGGCATGTCGCCATGCCGATCATCGCGTTGGCGTTGTTGTAGAACTCGTACACCAGCCTGGTGTTGGTCTGGTGCATTTCACTGACGACCGGGCCCAGCTGGCCCGCGTTGGTGTAGCGGGTCCAGGATTGCGCGGCCGCCGGTGGCGCCCACAAGCTGAAGAGCAAGGTCAAGGTGGTCGTGGCTGCGGCGGCAGCGGTGGTGATGCGGGTCATGGCGTAGGGCTCCTGCAAAGGTGTGAATCGGGTAGCCGTGCCGGGCGCTTCAGCGCAGGCCGGCAGTAGCGGGCGCGTCAGCGGCGCTGGCAGGGTGGGCTGCAATGGCTGGTTCGGCGGGACTGTCAGGACTGGTTGAACTGGCAGGGCTGCCCAGCGGCGCTGTGCCGGGTGCTCCCTGCGCAAGAAAGCGCGCCAGCTCGAAGGGGCTGTCAAAGTCGCGCGCCAGGGCGCCTGCCTCGGTCAGTTCTGCATGCCAGGGCGCCGCGGGCGGCAACCACAGGTTCAGCTGCATGACGCGTGCAGGCGCGGGAGGTGGGGTGTGGGTGGGTAACATCTGCGAGCGCCTCGCTAGGTTGTGGCCACGGCAGCCATGGCCGGAAGATGCACGGCAGCCGTTGCGGCGCCGTTGCGGCGCGGTTCGGAAGGCCCCGGGCACGCCCGTGTCTCGTTCAAGGTCAAGTGCTAAGGATGAACTGCGCGCCGGCAAAGCCGGCACCGGGCCAGCAGAGCCGGCAGCGGGCGGCAGCGCGGTCTTTGAAGCCGCCTCAGGCGGTGATCTGCAGGAAAGCCGCCTGGTGCGCCGGGTGCCCGCTCAACGATTGCGCAAGCCTGCCCACGAAGGCCGCGTGCTCGTCAGCCGCCGTCGGCGCGACGCCGCCTGTGCCGCGAACGAGTTCCCACCGCAACGCACGGTGCAATTCCAGCGTGGCCGGCGCAAAGGGCGAGGGCGCGGCGAGGGCGGCGCGGGCGGCGTGGGTGGTGCCGGGCTGCAGGGCACCCCGCAGCCCCTGCGCCCGCACCTTCAATGCCAGCGCGCGCGTGCGCATCTCGTCGTTCATGCCCGGCGCATCGTGCGCGGGCAGCAAAGCCTGCACGGCATCGCAGCCGTCGCCCTGCGCCAACGCCAGCTCGGCCATCGCCAGTGCGTGTCGTGCGCGCACACGAACGTCGGCAATGTCCGCCGCCGGCACCACCCGCGCCAGGGCCTCCTGTGCAGCGGCGGGCTGAGCTTGCGACAGCTCGAACTGCGCCACCGAGACCCAGTGCTCGGTGGCCGTGTAGCGCAGCTCGCTGACCGCCTCGGCGCCCACCTGCGCGAGCAGGCGGCGCGCCAACGCCGCCTCGCCGATCAGGCCCAGCAACTCCAGCGACGGCAGCAAGGCCGCCACCACCGGCGAGGCTGCGCCCAAGGACTGGGCATAGGCCAGCGTGGGCTCGGCGTGGCGCCATGCCTCGCCCAGCTCGCCCAGGGCCAGCTGCGCATCGACAAAGGCCAGCCGGAACATCATCCACATCTCGCCCTCGGGTATCGGTGGCAACAGCGCCCAGCCGCGCTCGGCAGCCGCCAGTGCCTGGGCATGGTGGCTGCTTGCCTGGTGCGCCACGCACAGGTTGTAGAGCACGTGCCGCTGCCGGTAAACAGAGCCCCGGCTGGCAAAACTGGCCGCTGCCTGCTCAAGGCCGGCGGCGGCGCGGCCGGTGTCGCCTTCCATCAACCAAGCCAGACTGCCGCGGAACAGCGCGCGCGCCGCCGTCTCTTCGTTGCCCTGCTGGCGTGCCAGTGCGAGCGCGGCGTCGGCGTGCCGGCGCAGGGCCACGGGCTCGCCGGCGCTCAGCTCGACGGCGGTCAACCCATCGAGCAGATCGCTGCGGGCCGCCGCAGGCAGGCCGGGCAGCGCCAACGCCGCGGCCAGGGTGTCACGGGCCTGGCCAAGCTGCCCCAGGTTGCACAGCGCGTTGCCGCGCGTGGCAGCGGCCCGCGCCTGCAAAGCCGCCGGCAGCGCTGCCGACGTCGTTGCATCCAGGCGCGCCAGCACGGCAAGGGCCTCGCTGGTGCGCTTGTCGAAGACGCAGCTGTCGGCCACCGCGATCAAGGCTTCGGCTTGCTCTGAGGTGCTGAGCGCGCCGCCGTCTGCCAGGGCTTGCAAGGCATCGGTGTGCGCGCGCATGCGCTCGAATTCGCACGCCAGCCGTGCGCTGCTTGTCAGGCCCTGGTGAGCGCGCAGCGCTTGGGCCGGCGTGGCGCCGTCGTCGAGCGCGCGCTGCCATTGCGCCATCGCTTCGGGCAGTGCGTGCAGACGCTGCGCACGCTCGGCCGCAGCCAGGCGGTGCGCCACCGCGCGCCTGGGCTCGCCGCTCAGTTCGTGGTGCCGCGCGACGGCCTCCGGCGCCGAGCCGGCCGCCTCGGCGCCGAGCGCCAGGCGGCGGTGCACCAGCCGGCGACGGTCCGCCGCCAAGGCGCCGTCCAGCGCCTGCTGCACGAGGTCGTGGGCAAAGGCATAGCCGCCGGCTTCATGCTCGCGCAACAAGCGCGCCTGCACGGCCTGCTCGATGGCCAGCACCGCCTCCAGCTCGGACATCGCGCAGGCAGGCGCCAGCAGCGCCGGGGCGAAGGGCTCGCTGGCCAGGGCCGCCGCTTCCAGCACACGCTCGGCGGCAGGGCCGAGCCGTGACACCCGCACCAGCACGGCGTCGCGCACGCTCGCGGGCACAGTCAACTCGCGGTAGTCATGCGTCACATCGTCGAACGGCGTCTGCCAGCGGCCGTCGGCGGCGGCCGTGAGTGCGCCCGTCTCGACCAGATGGCGCAACGTCTGCGCCAGGAAGAAAGGGTTGCCCTCGGTCACCTGCTGCAAGCGCGCGGCAAAACGCCTGGGCGACGCTGCGCCCGACAGCTGTTGCAGCAGCTCGCTCACGGCCTCGGCCGGCAAGGGCGCCAGCCGCAGGTGCAGCAGGCGGCCATCGTCGTGCGCAGCCAGGCCTCGCGGCCACGGTGGTGGCACCACGGCCCCAGGCGCTGGCGCGGCGGACTCTGCGGTTGGCCGCAACAGCACGACGACGCGCGGCATCAGTGCCGCGCCAGCCCCCGCGGTGCCTGCACGCGCCGCGCCGGCGGTGTCTGGGGCCTGCTGCAGCACGAAGGCCATGACAGCGCCGCTGGCAGCGTCGGCAAAGTGCCAGTCGTCCAGCAGCACGGCGTCGAAACTGTCGGCGGCCAGCGCGTGCCAACCGGCCGCACAGGCCGTGAAGAAACGGCTTCGCTCTTCGTCGGAACGGATCGGCGCGGCTTCGGTTGTCGCGGCCAGTTCGGGCAGCAGCCGGGCGAGCTCGTCGCACGCCCAGGGCGGCAGCGCAGCGAAGGCAGCACGGTCCAGCGCCGTGCCCGCCAGCGCCCGCAGCACCCGCGTCCACGCCGCGTAGGGCACGCTGGCATCGCCACTGCGACAGCGCGCGACCGCGTAAGGGCCGTGAGCGGCAGCGAAGTCCTGCGCCAGCCGCGTCTTGCCGACGCCACCTTCACCTTCGATGACGATGACCTGCTTGGCGTGCCAGGCCGCTTCCATCGCCGAGACCTCGGCGTCCCGGCCCACGAATGGCAAGGTGTCCGGCAGCATCTGCTCGTGCGTGCGAATGTCCTGCATCCTCGGGCTTGCCGTCGCCTGGAGGTCAGCCACGGCGCCGTTCGGCGCGCCCTTCTCGGCAGAAGCTGCGGCCAGCGCCTGCTTGGCCAGTGCATCGGTGTCGGCGCTCGGCGTCAAGCCCAGTTCTTCGCGCAGCAGCTGTACGCAGCGCCGGTGCTGGGCCAGCACTTCTTCCCGCCGGCCTTGCGCCAAGTAAAGGCGCATCACGGCCTGGTGGTGCTGCTCTTGCAGCGGGTCGTCAGCCAGCAGGCGATGCCAGTGGGCCAGGGCTCGGTCAGGCTCCAGGGTGGACAGCGCCTGCGCCTGGCTTTGCAGCGCGTGGCGCCACAGGCCATGCATCCGGCTGCGCTCGCCCGTCAGCCAGTGGTCCACCTCCGGCATGTCGTCGGTGGCCAGGCCATCGGCCAGCGGGCCGCGCCACAGCGCCAGGGCTTGCAAAAAATGTCCGCCTTGCACGGCGACCTCGAACAGCGCGACATCGCTCTGGGCCGAGGCCTGCAAGGCGAGCCAGTCGTCACTGGCCCGCAGCAAGTCACCGGCCTGCGCCTCGCGCAAGCGCGCCAGTTCACGGCGCAGGTTGCGGCGCGCCGTACTCTCGTCCAGCCCGGGCCACAGCCACGCGGCCAGGCGTGCGCGGGGTGTTTCGCCGCGGCATCCCAGCAGCACCAGCAGCACCCACGTTTTCTTGACGGTCAACCGCACGGGCACCCCCTGCCGCTGAAGTTGCGGCTGCCCGAGCAGTTGCAGACTGAACATGGGCGGGCGGGACAGTTGCCTGTCGCCTACATCGTCTCGTTGAACAGCTCGCGCCCGATCAGCATGCGGCGGATTTCGCTCGTGCCGGCACCGATCTCGTAGAGCTTGGCGTCGCGCCACAAACGGCCCAGCGGGTAGTCGTTGATGTAGCCGTTGCCGCCGAAGATCTGGATGCCCTCGCCGGCCATCCAGGTGGCTTTCTCGGCGCACCACAGGATGACGCTGGCGCAGTCCTTGCGCACCTGGCGCACATGGTCGGCACCCAACAGGTCAAGGTTCTTGCCGACGGTGTAGCAGAAGGCGCGGCCGGCCTGCAGCACTGTGTACATGTCGGCCAGCTTGCCCTGGATGAGCTGGAACTCGCCGATCGATTGCCCGAATTGCTTCCTGTCGTGCACGTAGGGCACCACGTTGTCCATCACCGCCTGCATGATGCCGATGGGGCCGGCGGCCAGCACGGCGCGTTCGTAGTCCAAACCGCTCATCAACACTTTGGCGCCGCCGTTCAGGCCGCCCAGGATGTTTTCAGCCGGCACTTCGACATCCTGGAACACCATTTCGCCGGTGTGGCTGCCGCGCATGCCCAGCTTGTCGAGCTTCTGCGCGGTGCTGAAGCCTTTCATTCCTTTTTCGACGATGAAGGCGGTGACGCCCCGCGCACCCAGCTCGGGTTCGGTCTTGGCGTAGACCACCATGGTGTCGGCGTCGGGGCCGTTGGTGATCCACATCTTGCTGCCGTTCAGCAGGTAGTGGCCGCCCTTGTCCAGCGCACGCAACTTCATCGAGATGACGTCGCTGCCGGCGCCGGGCTCGCTCATCGCCAGTGCGCCCACGTGTTCACCGCTGATCAGCTTGGGCAGGTACTTCTTCTTCTGCGCTGCGCTGCCGTTGCGCTTGAGCTGGTTCACGCACAGGTTGCTGTGCGCGCCGTAGCTCAGGCCGATGCTGGCGCTGGCGCGGCTGATCTCTTCCATCGCGATCATGTGCGCCAGGTAGCCCATGCCGGCGCCGCCGTCTTCTTCAGGCACGGTGATGCCCAGCACGCCCAGTTCACCCATCTTGCGCCACAGGTGCATGGGGAACTGGTCGCTGCGGTCGGCATCGGCAGCCAGCGGCGCGATCTCGGCCTGCGCGAAACTGTGGACCGCATCGCGCAGCGCATCGATGTCTTCACCGAGCTGGAAGTTCAGGCCGGGCAGGTTCATGAGGGGTGTCTCCGTGATCTTGAATGTTCGGCGCAAGGATAGCGAGCGGGGCGGGCAGCGCGGGGACCGTCATGGTTAGACTGGCCCAGCCCCCAGCGCAAGGCAAATCGCGAATATAGAACCATGGCCAACCCGCAAGAAGCCGCCCTGCACTACCGCTTCGGCGACACGCTGCCCGCACCGGGCCGCACGCTGGAAGTGGCACCGGGCGTGCGCTGGCTGCGCATGGGCTTGCCGTTTGCGCTGAACCACATCAACCTGTGGCTGCTGCGCGATGAACAAGGCGGCGTGCAGGGCTGGACTCTCGTCGACTGCGGCATCGACAACCCCGCCACGCGCGCGCTGTGGGAAGAGATCTTCAGCCACGAACTGCAGGGCCTGCCGGTGCTGCGCGTGGTGGTGACGCACATGCACCCCGACCACATCGGGCTGGCGCACTGGCTGTGCGAACGCTGGAGCACACCCGACCGTGAGTGCCGTTTGTGGATCAGCGCCACCGACTGGAACGTCGCACGCCTGGCCAGCCAGACCACCACCGGCTTCGGCGGCGAGAGCGCGGCGCGGTTCTTCGCGCACCACGGCCTGGTGGACGAGGCATCGCTGGCCAGGGTGCGGGCGCGCAGCAGCTACTACGCCAGCATGGTGCCGCGGGTGCCGGCGCGTTTTCGGCGCCTGATGGACGGCGACGTGCTCACCATCGACGGCCGCGCCTGGCACTGCATCGCAGGCTACGGCCACGCACCCGAGCACATCGCGCTGCACTGCCCGGCTCTCGGGGTGCTGATCTCCGGCGACATGGTGCTGCCGCGCATTTCCACCAACGTCAGCGTCATCGACATCGAACCCGAGGCCAGCCCGCTGGCGCTGTATCTGCGCAGCATTGCCGAGATGCTGCGCCTGCCGGCAGACACGCTGGTGCTGCCGTCGCACGGCAAGCCCTTCACCGGCCTGCACGAGCGCATCGCGCAATTGCAGCAGCATCACGCAGAGCGCCTGGCCGAAGTGCTGCAGGCCTGCGCCGAGGCGCCGCACAGCGCGGCCGAATTATTGATGCTGATGTTCAAGCGCCCGCTCGACCTGCACCAGACCACCTTCGCGATGGGCGAGGCCATTGCGCACCTGCACCTGCTGGCCGACG
>JBBSCV010000212.1:0-7323 GCA_038249925.1 Burkholderiales bacterium | reverse complement strand
TGAAAAATGGCAAAAGGTAAATTCGAACGCACCAAGCCCCACGTGAACGTGGGCACCATTGGTCACGTTGACCATGGCAAGACGACGCTGACGGCGGCGATCACGACGATTCTGGCGAAGAAGTTCGGTGGCGAGGCCAAGGGCTACGACCAGATCGACAACGCGCCGGAAGAAAAGGCGCGCGGCATCACGATCAACACCTCGCACGTCGAATACGAGACGGCCAACCGCCACTACGCGCACGTCGACTGCCCGGGCCACGCCGACTATGTGAAGAACATGATCACCGGTGCTGCGCAGATGGACGGCGCCATTCTGGTTTGCAGCGCCGCTGACGGCCCGATGCCCCAGACCCGCGAGCACATTCTGCTGGCCCGTCAGGTGGGTGTGCCGTACATCATCGTCTTCCTGAACAAGTGCGACATGGTCGACGACGCCGAGTTGCTGGAACTCGTCGAGATGGAAGTTCGCGAACTGCTGGACAAGTACGAGTTCCCCGGCGACGACACGCCCATCATCCATGGCAGCGCCAAGCTGGCGATGGAAGGCGACACGGGCCCGCTGGGTGAGCAGGCCATCATGAAGCTGGCTGATGCGCTGGACAGCTACATCCCGCAGCCCGAGCGCGCGGTGGACGGTGCGTTCCTGATGCCGGTGGAAGACGTGTTCAGCATCTCCGGCCGCGGCACCGTGGTCACGGGCCGTATCGAGCGCGGCATCGTCAAGGTGGGCGAGGAAATCGAGATCGTCGGCATTGCGGCGACGCAGAAGACGACCTGCACGGGCGTTGAGATGTTCAGGAAGCTGCTCGACCAGGGCATGGCGGGCGACAACGTCGGCATCCTGCTGCGCGGCACCAAGCGCGAAGACGTGCAGCGCGGGCAGGTTCTCTGCAAGCCGGGCAGCGTCAAGCCGCACACGCACTTCACCGCCGAGATCTACGTGCTGAGCAAGGAAGAAGGCGGCCGCCACACGCCGTTCTTCAACAACTACCGTCCGCAGTTCTACTTCCGCACGACGGACGTGACGGGTGCGGTCGAACTGCCCAAGGACAAGGAAATGGTGATGCCTGGCGACAACGTCAGCATCACGGTCAAGCTGATCAACCCGATCGCGATGGAAGAAGGCCTGCGCTTCGCCATCCGAGAAGGCGGCCGCACCGTCGGTGCCGGCGTCGTGGCCAAGATCATCGAATAAGGTTTTTCTGCAGGGGTGTAGCTCAATTGGTAGAGCGCCGGTTTCCAAAACCGAAGGTCGGGGGTTCGATTCCCTCCGCCCCTGCCACAAAGGCTGCTTGCCAGACTGAGTGGCCCTGAAAAGATGGCCCGCAGTGCACCTTGAAGGCGCTGCGGGCCTTGCTCCTGATTCTGCTTAGCCGCTTGGCAGGCACGGTCGCTGAATCGCGACGAACACGCTGGAAATTCATGTCCACCCAACCCCAAGTCGAAACCGTTTCCACGGGCGCTGACAAGGCCAAACTGGCCGGTGCCGCGCTGCTTGTGCTGGCTTCGATCGTGGTCTTCTACTATCTCGGCAAACAAGACCTGTGGGTGCGCGTTGTTGCATTGCTGGCGTTGCTGGCCGCCGCTGTGGCGGTGTTTTTCACTTCCGAGCCGGGCAAGCAGCTCACTGGTTTCGGTGCCGACGCAGTGCGTGAAACGAAGAAGGTCGTCTGGCCCACCCGCAAGGAAGCCATGCAGATGACAGGCTACGTCTTCGCTTTCGTGCTGGTGATGGCGCTGTTCATGTGGCTGACCGACAAGATGCTCGAGTGGGCCATATTCGACTTGGTCCTGGGTTGGCGCAGTTGAGGGCACAAGACATGACCGAGCAAGTTGACACCGGCGCCGCCGCACCCGCGGTCGTGCCCTCCACCAAGCGCTGGTACATCGTCCACGCCTATTCGGGCATGGAAAAGGCCGTCGAGCGCAACCTGCGCGAGCGCATCGACCGCGCCGGTATGCAAGAAAAGTTCGGCCGCATCCTGGTGCCCACCGAGGAAGTGGTGGAGCTGAAGAACGGCAAGAAGAGCGTCACCGAACGGCGCATCTACCCGGGCTACGTGCTTGTCGAGATGGACATGGCCGACGACACCTGGCACTTGGTGAAGCACACCAGCAAGGTGACAGGCTTCATCGGTGGCGCGCGCAACCGCCCGGCGCCCATCTCCGAGGCCGAGGTGGCCAAGATCGTCAACCAGATGCAAGAAGGCGTGGACAAGCCACGGCCGAAGGTTGAATGGATCGTCGGCGAACTCGTGCGTGTGAAGGATGGCCCGTTCACTGATTTCAACGGTGCCGTGGAAGACGTGAACTACGAGAAGAGCAAGGTCAAGGTTTCGGTGACCATCTTCGGCCGCGCCACGGGCGTGGAACTCGACTTCGCGCAGGTCGAGAAAATTTGAGCATTCGTGCTTCCCGACGCAGCCCCGGGATGCCACTTGATTTGTTTGGGCTGAGTGACGAGGAGCTCGTTCGAACCCTTCGGTTCGCGGGCGCTTGAACTCGATAGGAGTGCCGCATGGCAAAGAAAATCGTCGGCTTCATCAAGCTGCAAGTACCGGCCGGCAAGGCCAATCCTTCGCCGCCCATCGGCCCGGCGCTGGGTCAGCGTGGCCTGAACATCATGGAGTTCTGCAAGGCGTTCAACGCCCAGACGCAGCAGGGTTTCGAGATCGGCATGAAGCTGCCTGTGGTCATTACCGCATTCGCCGACAAGAGCTTCACCTTCATCATCAAGTCGCCCCCGGCGACCGCGCTGCTGAAGAAGGCCGCCAAGATCGACAAGGGCTCCGGCAAGGCGCACCTGGAGAAGGTGGGCAAGGTCACGCGCGAACAGCTCGAGGAAATCGCCAAGACCAAGATGAAGGACTTGAACGCGGCCGACCTGGATGGCGCCGTGAAGATCATCGCCGGCTCTGCCCGGTCGATGGGCCTCATCGTCGAAGGAGTTTGAGCATGAGCAAGCTGACCAAGAAAGCCAAGGCCCTGCAGGGCAAGGTCGACAGCCTGAAGCTGTACGCGCTGGACGCTGCACTCGTGCTCGTCAAGGAAGGCGCCACCGCCAAGTTCGATGAGTCCATCGATGTGGCTGTGCAGCTCGGCATCGATGCCAAGAAGTCTGATCAAGTCGTGCGCGGCGCCGTCGTCATGCCTGCCGGCACCGGCAAGACCAAGCGTGTGGCTGTGTTTGCGCAAGGCGCGAAGGCCGAAGAGGCCAAGGCAGCAGGCGCCGACATCGTCGGCATGGAAGACCTGGCCGCCGAGATCAAGGCCGGCAAGATGGACTTCGACGTCGTCATCGCCAGCCCCGACACGATGCGCATCGTCGGTACCCTGGGCCAGGTGCTGGGCCCGCGCGGCTTGATGCCGAACCCGAAGGTCGGCACCGTGACGCCCGATGTCGCCCAGGCCGTGCGCAACGCCAAGGCCGGCCAGGTGCAGTTTCGTGTCGACAAGGCGGGCATCATCCACGGCACCATTGGCCGCCGCTCGTTCGACGACAGCAAGTTGACGGACAACCTGCGTGCACTGATCGACGCCTTGAACAAGGCCAAGCCGGCCAGCAGCAAGGGCATCTACCTGCGCAAAGTAGCGGTGTCGTCAACGATGGGCGTGGGTGTTCGTATCGACACCTCATCGATCAACGCCGCGACGGCGTGAACGAAGCTCGAGCGAACGCTTGATACGTTTTTGAATCAAAGTGGCGCGCGAGTCTGGCTCGCCACTGAATGAATTGGTGGGCCAACGGCAGTTCGCTGCTGGTGGGCCATCCAAGACCGCTGGTGGGCACAAGCGCGAAGGCGCCAACCCGTAATCGAGAGCCAAACCTTCCCTTCGCGGGCAGGTGCAACTCGAAGCCAGCGCAGATGGTGGTCCCGCTGCAAAGGTCCTCTTCAGAAGAGGGTTCCAGAACAGAAGACTGCTGAATCCCGGGTGTGCCTGCGCGGCGACGCAAGGGCACGTATTGTGTGAGGAACAGACCTTGAGTCTCAATCGCAACGAAAAGGCCGCCGTGGTCACGGACGTGTCGGCGCAAGCCGCACGCTCGCAGACGCTGGCACTGGCCGAGTACCGTGGCCTCACCGTGGAAAACCTGAACAAGCTGCGCGTCGATGCGCGAGCCAAGGGTGTGTATCTTCACGTGCTGAAGAACACCCTGGCCCGTCGCGCCGTTGCCGGCACACCGTTCGAGGTGGCCCAAGGTGCCATGGTCGGTCCGCTGATCTACGGCTTTTCCGAGGATGCCGTGGCTGCGGCGAAAGTCATCGCTGACTTCGCCAAGACCAACGACAAGCTCGTCATCAAGGGCGGCGCCTATGCCGGCAAAGTGCTCACGGTCGACGGCGTCAAAGCCCTGGCCGCGATCCCCAGCCGCGAAGTGCTCATCGCCCAAGTGGCCGGTCTGCTGATGTCACCGATCCAGCGCATGGCTGGCGTGCTGGCGGCAGTGGCCGAAAAGCGTGGTGGTGGTGTGGCGGAAGTGGCGGCAGAAGCAGCGGCAGACGCAGCGGCAGACGCCGCGACGGAATCCGCAGCCGAAGCAGCGCCCGCAGCTTGATCAAGCATCCCAATTTTCAGAATTCAACGTTTCGAGGAACCCCAAATGGCATTCGATAAAGACGCTTTCCTGTCCTCCATGGACAGCATGTCGGTGATGGAACTCAATGACCTGGTGAAGGCCATTGAAGAGAAGTTCGGTGTGTCCGCCGCAGCCATGGCTGCCCCGGCCGCCGGTGGTGGCGCGGCTGTCGCCGTGGTGGAAGAGAAGACCGAGTTCAACGTCATGCTGCTGGAGGCTGGCGCCCAGAAGGTGCAGGTCATCAAGGCGGTGCGCGAGCTGACGGGCCTCGGCCTGAAGGAAGCCAAGGACCTGGTGGACGGCGCGCCGAAGGCCGTCAAGGAAGCCATCCCCAAGGCCGATGCCGATGCGGCCCTGAAGAAGCTGCTCGACGCTGGCGCGAAGGCCGAAATCAAGTAAGGCAAGCTGCTCGCTGTGGCACTTCGGTGCTGCAGGGAGCACTTCTGAAGGCAGCGCGCTGCCTTGAGAAGTGTTCTCTGATCCGACTGCAGAGAACGGGTTTGGTCGGGCTGAGGTGCAATGCCTCGGTTGTCCGCCAGCGGCAGGTAGTGGCCTGCCACCAGACCTCAGGAGCAAGTCCTGAGTCGCCAGTCGCCGACGAAGGCACGCCTAGGCCAGGTGTGTCTTCTCGACACGGAGAGTTCAATGGCGCAAGCAACCCCCTACACCTACACCGAGCGCAAGCGTATTCGCAAGAGCTTCGGCAAGCGTGAGAGTGTCCTCAAGGTTCCCTATCTGCTCACCATGCAGAGCGACAGTTATGTCGCCTTTCTGCAAAAGGATGTAGCGCCCCTGAAACGCAAGCCTGAAGGCTTGCAGGCGGCCTTCATCTCGGCGTTCCCCATCGTCTCCCACAATGGTTTCGTGGAGATGAAATTTACCGAATACAACATCGCGAAGCCACCCTTCGACGTGCGCGAGTGCCAGCAGCGAGGCCTGACCTACGCCGCGGCTGTGCGCGCGAAGCTGCAGATGATCATCTACGACCGCGAGTCGCATCCGCAGAAGCTGGTCAAGGAAATCAAGGAGCAAGAGGTCTACATGGGCGAAGTGCCCCTGATGACCGACTACGGTTCCTTCATCGTCAACGGCACCGAGCGTGTCATCGTCAGCCAGCTGCACCGCAGCCCGGGCGTGTTCTTCGAGCACGACAAGGGCAAGACGCACAGCAGCGGCAAGCTGCTGTTCAGCGCGCGAATCATTCCTTACCGCGGTTCGTGGCTCGACTTCGAGTTCGACCCCAAGGACATCCTGTACTTCCGCGTCGACCGCCGCCGCAAGATGCCGGTGACCATCCTGCTGAAGGCCATCGGCCTGACGCCGGAAACCATCCTCGCGCACTTCTTCCAGAACGACCATTTCCGCCTGATGGACACGGGCGCGCAGATGGAGTTCGTGCCTGAGCGTCTGAAGGGTGAAGTCGCCCGTTTCGACCTCACCGACAAGGCCGGCAACGTCGTTGTCGAGAAGGACAAGCGCATCACCGCGCGCCATGTGCGCCAGCTCGAGCAGGCCGGCACCGGTTTCGTCAGCGTGCCTGAAGATTTCCTGGTGGGCCGCGTCATCAGCAAGAACATGGTCGACGCCGACACTGGCGAGATCGTGGCCAAGGCCAACGAAGAAGTCACCGAAGCGCTGCTGAAGAAACTGCGCATGGCCGGCATCAAGGACATCCAGTGCCTGTACACGAACGAGCTGAACCAGGGCGCGTTCATCAGCCAGACCCTGGCCTCTGACGAAACCGCCGACCAGCTGGCTGCGCGCGTGGCCATCTACCGCATGATGCGCCCCGGCGAACCGCCCACCGAAGACGCTGTCGAAGCGCTGTTCCACCGCCTGTTCTACAGCGAGGACACCTACGACCTGAGCCGCGTCGGCCGGATGAAATTCAATGCTCGTGTGGGCCGCGACACGCCTGAAGGCAAGATGACGCTGAGCAACGACGACATCCTGGATGTCGTCAAGATCTTGGTCGACCTGCGCAACGGCAATGGCGACGTCGATGACATCGACCACCTGGGCAACCGGCGTGTGCGTTGCGTCGGTGAGCTGGCCGAAAACCAGTACCGCAGCGGGCTCGCGCGCATCGAGAAGGCAGTCAAGGAGCGTCTGGGCCAGGCCGAGACCGAAGCCCTGATGCCGCACGACCTGATCAATTCGAAGCCCATCAGCGCCGCGCTGAAGGAGTTCTTCGGTGCGAGCCAGCTTTCGCAGTTCATGGACCAGACCAACCCGCTGTCCGAGATCACGCACAAGCGTCGTGTCTCGGCCCTGGGCCCGGGTGGTTTGACGCGCGAACGCGCAGGCTTCGAGGTGCGCGACGTGCACCCCACCCACTACGGCCGTGTGTGCCCGATCGAGACGCCGGAAGGTCCGAACATCGGCCTGATCAATTCGCTGTCGCTGTTTGCGCAACTGAACGAGTACGGATTCCTGGAAACACCGTACCGCCGGGTCGCCGACGGCAAGGTGACGATGGACATCGACTACCTGTCGGCCATCGAAGAAGGCAAGTACGTCATCGCGCAGGCCAACGCCGGTCTGGACAAGGAAGGCAAGCTGATCGACGAACTGGTCAGTGCCCGTGAAAAGGGTGAGTCTGTGCTGCTGTCGCCAGAGCGCGTGCAGTACATGGACGTGGCGCCGGCGCAGATCGTGTCGGTGGCGGCTTCGCTCGTGCCCTTCCTCGAGCACGACGACGCCAACCGCGCATTGATGGGCGCCAACATGCAGCGCCAGGCG
>JBBSCV010000211.1:0-7351 GCA_038249925.1 Burkholderiales bacterium | reverse complement strand
CATCATGCGGGGCTTCGGCTGCGTGGTGCTGGCCAGCGACCCCCAGCCTCACCCCGACGCACTGGCGCTGGGTGTGCGCTACGTGCCCCTGGCCGAACTGCTGTCGCGCAGCGACATCGTCAGCCTGCACTGCCCGCTGACACCGGCCACACGCCACCTGGTCAACGCCGCTGCGCTGGCGCAGATGAAGCGCGGCGCCATGCTGCTGAACACAAGCCGCGGTGCGGTGGTGGACACACCCGCCGTGGTGGCAGCGCTGAAGAGCGGTCATTTGGGCTATTTGGGCCTGGACGTTTACGAGGAAGAGGCCGACCTGTTCTTCCGCGACCTGAGCGACAGCGCCCTGGAGGACGATGTGTTTGCACGCCTGCTCACTTTCCCCAACGTCGTCATCACCGGCCACCAGGCCTTCTTCACCGAAGACGCTCTGCGCGCCATCGCCGAAACCACCATCGCCAACGTCGACAGTTTCGTGGCCGAGGGCCGGCCGCTGTACCCCGTGGGCGTCGAGCACCTGGCCTGAGGATGGGTGTGGGCAACGGCTGCGCATGGGCGAGCCCGTTCTTCTCACTGTTCCTGTTACCAGCCCTGTCGTTGTCACTGTCACTGTCGAAATGATGCTGACGGTTGCCGCTGCCGCACCCATCGTCCTGATCTTGCTGCTGATGCTGGGCGCGCGCTGGTCTGCTGCCCGCGCCGGCCTGGCTGGCCTCGCCCTGGCCTTCGTGCTGGCCTGGACGGTGTTCGGGTTTGCGCTGCCCTGGGCTGAGGCGTTGCCGGGCCAGGCGCCTGGCACGGGGCTGGCGGCGCATGCCGGTGTGCTGGCCGAGGCGGCTTTCTTGACCCTGGGCATCCTGTGGATCCTGCTGCCGGCGCTGGCGCTGCACGAACACCAGCAGCGCAGCGGAGCCTTGGACGCACTGCGCGGAGGCCTCGCCCGCGTCAGCAACTCGCGCGCCTTGCAGGCCCTGCTGGTGGGCTGGTGTGCGGCCCTGTTCCTGGAAGGTGCGGCCGGCTTCGGTACACCCATTGCCCTGGTGGCGCCCTTGCTGGTGGGCCTGGGCGTGCCGCCGCTGCAGGCGGTGGTGCTGGCCTTGCTGGGGCATGCGGTGGGCGTGTCCTTCGGCGCACTGGGCACGCCGGTGCTGGCACAGGCGGGTTTGCTTGGCCTGAGCGGCGCGGAAGTGCTGGACCTTGCCACCCGCACCGCCGTGCTGCACCTGGCGCTGGGCGGCGTGCTGATGTTCTTCTTCGCACGCAGCCTGTCCGGCGCCGGCCTGCGCCTGCCCGGGTGGCACTGGGCAATGGGAGCGGCGCTGGCATTCCTGCTGCCCAGCGTCCTGCTGGCGGCCTGGGTCGGGCCTGAACTGGCCACCCTGGGGGCGGCTCTGTTCAGCGGGACGCTGCTGGTGCTGGCAATGCGCCTGTGGTCCGTTCACCCAGCTGTTGCAGGTGCTGCCGCCGCGGCTGCCATCCCGCAACGCGACGCGCCGCCGCCGGCCTGGCGTCGCGCGCTGTGGCCATATGCGCTTCTCATCGCGCTGGTGCTCGTGACACGCAGCGTGCCTGGCCTGTCCGAGGCCCTGGGTGGCGTCCTGCTGCAGTGGCGCTGGGAAGTGCCGGGCCAGCAGCCGTTCAGCGGGCGCATGCAGCCCCTGACCCACCCCGGCACATTGCTGTTTGCAGCCCTGTTGGGAGCTGCGCTGCTGCAGGGTGTGCCGCTGCGGCAGCTGGGTGGGCCGCTGCGCACAGCGGCGCGTCGCCTGCTGCCAGTGAGCGTGGCGCTGTTGGCCATGCTGTGCCTGTCGCGCCTGCTGCTGCATGCCGGCATGGTTCAGGCGCTGCAGGAAGCCGCCGTGGCCACGCTGGGGCGAGCCTGGCCGGCGCTGTCACCGGCGCTGGGCGCGCTGGGCAGCTTCGTCACCGGCTCGGCCACGGCTTCGAATGTGCTGTTCAGCAGCCTGCAGGCACAGACCGCACAGGCCCTGGGTCTGCCGGTGGTTGCACTGCTGGCGGCGCAGGGTTTCGGCGCCGCAGTGGGCAACATCGTCTGCCCGCACAACATCGTGGCCGGCGCAGCCACCGTGGGCCTGTCAGGGCGCGAGGCCGACATCCTGCGGCGCACGCTGGTTCCGTGTGCCGTCTACCTGGCGCTCGGCGGTACGCTGGTGGCGCTGCTGGCCTGGGCGTGAAGGCCGGCAGCGCCTTCGCGGCGAGGCTCAGCGCGCCGGCCGGCGCAGCGAAGACGCGACGAGCGTCACCACCGTCAACGGGATGACGAAGCTCAGCATGGCCCAGCTGAAGGCGGGCAGGGCGGCGTGGTCTTGTGCCGCCAGGATGAGATAGGCCACGTAGGCGACGTAGTAGCCCAGGAAGACGGCGCCTTCCCAGCGCGCGATCTCGCGGCCACTCAGGAATACCGGCAGGCAGGCCAGGGCCACGGCCAGCATCACCCACAGGTCGAAGTTCAGCGCTGCCGTCGGCACCAACAGCGCGCCGCCGCCGGCGCCACTGATGGCCGCAGCCAAGCCGGCCAGGCCCACACAACCCAGCACGTTGAACACGCAACTGCCCACCACGTTGCCCACCGCGATGTCGCGCTCGCCCTTCAGCGCGGCCGTCACGGAGGCCGCCACTTCGGGCATCGAAGTGCCGGCGGCGATGATGGTCAGGCCGATCACCAGTTCGCTGATGCCGAGCGCCCGCGCGAAGCTGACGGCTGCGGTGACCAGCGCCTCCGAGCCACCCACCAGCAGCACCAGGCCGCCGACGATCAGACCCAGTTGTGCGCCCCAGTGGCTGTCCCATCCACCTGGCTGGGCGGGCTGAATCTCGGCCGCGTACTCGTCGCGCGCCGCTTGCGTTTCTGCGCGCGACTGGAGCACCAGAAATACGGTATAGGCGATGACCAGCCCGAACAGCAGCGCGGCGTCGCTTGCGCTGATGCGGCCGTCCAGGGCCAGCACCGCCAGCAGCAGGCTGGCGCCGATCATGATGGGCACCTCTTGCCGGATGAGCTGCACATTCACCACCAGCGGCGTGATCAAGGCGCTGATGCCCAGAATGAAGAGCACGTTGAAGATGTTGCTGCCGATCACGTTGCCCAGCGCCAGGTCGACCTGGCCATTGAGCACCGCACCGGTCGAAACAGCCATCTCGGGTGCGCTGGTGCCGAAAGCCACCACCGTCAGCCCCACCACCAGCGGCGAGATGCCGAAGCTCAGCGCCAGCTTCGAGGCGCCGCGCACCAGAAGTTCTGCCCCGGCGATCAGCCCGACCAGACCCACGACGAACAACAGTATCTGCATCAGCATGCGGCGTCTCCGCGGCTGGTGTTGGGGTTGATGCCGGGGTTGGGGCTGACACTGCTGCGCAACAGTTCGCGCAACTCGGCCATCTCGCTGCGCAGGGCGCGCAGTTCGGTGTGCAGTTGGGCTGTGCCTTCATTGGCCGGGTCAGGTGTGGGTGTGGGTCCGGATACGCGTGCCGCTTCCGGTGCAGGCGCGGGCGCAGTCGCGGGTGCAGTCAGGGGCGCAGCGTGCGCCTTGTCGTCCTCGCTGAAACTTTGCATCGCGCTGACGATGACCCCGATGAACAGGTTGAGCATGGTGAAGGTGGCGATCAGGATGAAGGGAATGAAGAAGACCCAGGCGTAGGGAAAGACCTCCATCACCGGGCGCGAAATCCCCATGCTCCAGCTCTCCAGCGTCATCACCTGGAACAGCGTGTACAGCGAGCGGCCCAGAGTGCCGAACCAGTCTGGGAAGGCGGCGCCGAAGAGGTTGGTGGTGATGACGGCGAACACATAGAACACCAGCGCCAGCACCATGCCGATCGACGCCAGCCCGGGAATGGCGGCCAGCAGGCCGCCCACCACGCGCCGCATCGAAGGCACGATGGTCAGGATGCGCAACACGCGCAGCACGCGCAGCGAGCGCAGCACCGCCAGCTGCCCGCTGGCGGGCACCAGCGCAATGGCCACGACGAAGAAATCGAACAAGCTCCACGGGTCACGAAAGAATTGGGTTCGGTGCACATAGATGCGAATGGCGATCTCGACCACGAAGACGCCGAGGATCGATTTGTCCAAGGCCTTCAACCAGCTGCCGTGCTTGGCCATCAGCGCGGGTGAAGTCTCCATGCCCAGGATCACCGCGTTGACGATGATCAGCAGCAAGATGGTGTGCTGCACCCTCGGGCGTTCCATGAACGCAGCCAGTGTCGAACGCAGCGCGGGTTTGGGCAGGGCGGTCACGGTGGGTGAATTGCTTTCGGCCAGGTCGAAGGTGCGCCGGTGGCCGGTGGGTTGCAGATGGATGACGCCCGCGCAGGCAAGAAGTCCATCGGCCCGGCAGGCAGCCAACACGGCAAGTGGGGGGACGGGCAGGATTGTGCCCATGCCGGCCCGTGGCCCCTATTCGCCTGCCCGGGTGGGTGGGAATGGCCTCAAACGTCGTGCCCCATTTGTAGCGCGCGAGGCGCGCCGTAGAGTAAGCGCATCGTCAGCGCTGAGGGTGACAGTAGACCAGCGCATCTTTCCGCCGGCGGCGCGCCCTTCGCAACAGCGCGCAACAGCGCGCACCAGGTGCTTGCGACGCCCCAACAACAGAGCAGGAGACCAGCAATGAGCGAACGTACCGAGCCCACGGTTTATCAACCGCCTGCCAGCCTGGTGGCTGCCGCCCGTGTTTCGGGCATGGCCGCCTATGACGCGCTGGTCGCCGAAGCCGAGCGCGACTACGAGGCCTACTGGGCCCGCCTGGCGCGCGAATTCGTCAGCTGGAAGACTCCGTTCACCCAGGTGCTGGACAGCAGCAACGCGCCTTTCTACAAGTGGTTTGTCGACGGCACGCTGAACGTCAGCCACAACTGCCTTGACCGCAACATCGAGCGCGGCCTGGGCGATAAGACGGCCATCGTCTTCGAGGCCGACGAAGGTGCCGTCACCCGCGTCAGCTACCGGGAATTGCTGGCCCAGGTGTGCCAGTTGGCCAACGCGATGAAGGCGCGCGGCGTCAAGAAGGGTGACCGCGTCGTCATCTACATGAGCATGAGCGTCGAGGGCGTGGCCGCGATGCAGGCCTGCGCGCGCATCGGCGCCATCCACTCGGTGGTGTTCGGTGGCTTCAGCGCGCAGAGCGTGCGCGACCGTGTGCAGGACGCGGGTGCGGTGATGGTCATCACGGCTGATGAACAAATGCGCGGCGGCAAGCACCTGCCGCTGAAGGCCATCGTCGACGAGGCCATCGCGTTGGGCGGCTGCGAAACGCTGCAGAACGTCATCGTCTACAAGCGCACCGGCGGTGCCATCGCCTGGCACCCCACACGCGACCGCTGGCTGCACGAAGAGCTGGCCAGCCAGCCCACCACCTGCGAGCCCGAATGGGTGGAGGCCGAGCACCCGCTCTTCCTGCTGTACACCAGCGGCAGCACCGGCAAGCCCAAGGGTGTGCAGCACAGCAGCGGCGGCTTCCTGCTGCACGCGGCGCTGACCACGGCCTGGACCTTCGACCTGAACGACGACGACGTCTTCTGGTGCACCGCAGACATCGGCTGGGTGACGGGCCACAGCTACATCACCTACGGCCCACTGGCGCTGGGCGGCACCGAAGTCGTGTTCGAAGGCGTGCCCACCTACCCCGACGCGGCGCGCTTCTGGAAGACGATCGAGAAGCACAAGGTCACCATCTTCTACACCGCGCCCACGGCCATCCGCAGCCTGATCAAGGCCGCCGAGGGCAACGCGGCCGTGCACCCGAACAAGAGCGACCTGTCGTCCTTGCGCATCCTGGGCAGCGTGGGCGAGCCCATCAACCCTGCGGCCTGGGAGTGGTACTACAAGCACGTGGGTGGCGAGCGCTGCCCCGTGGTCGACACCTTCTGGCAGACCGAGACCGGTGGCCACGTCATCACCCCGCTGCCCGGTGCCACGCCGATGGTGCCGGGCTCTTGCACGCTGCCGTTCCCTGGCATTGCCGCGGCCATCGTCGACGAGACCGGCGCCGACGTGCCCAACGGCAGCGGCGGCATCCTCGTCATCAAGAAGCCCTGGCCCAGCATGATCCGCACCATCTGGGGCGACCCGGACCGCTTCGTCAAGAGCTACTACCCGCCTGAACTCAAGGGCTACTACCTGGCGGGTGACGGCGCCATCCGCGACAAGGACACCGGCTACTTCACCATCACCGGCCGCATCGACGACGTGTTGAACGTCAGCGGCCACCGCATGGGCACGATGGAGATCGAAAGCGCCTTGGTCAGCTGCACCGAACTGGTGGCCGAGGCCGCCGTGGTGGGCCGCCCCGACGACACCACCGGCGAGGCCATCTGCGCCTTCGTGGTGCTGAAGCGCGAGCGCCCCACGGGAGACGAGGCGAAGAAGATCGCCGCCGAACTGCGCAACTGGGTGGCCAAGGAAATCGGCCCCATCGCCAAGCCCAAGGACATCCGCTTCGGCGACAACCTGCCCAAGACGCGCAGCGGCAAGATCATGCGCCGCCTGCTGCGCAGCATCGCCAAGGGCGAGGCCATCACGCAGGACATCAGCACGCTGGAGAACCCGGCCATCCTGGATCAGTTGACACAGGCCAACTGACAGGCGCGAGGGCCAGGTTTCAGCGCAAGGGGATGCACTGCGGGGCATACGCTACAGGCATGCGCTACAGTGCCCCGAGGAGAAACTGTCATGCCCATGGTCATCGTCGGTGTCTTGTTGCTGCTGGCCCACCTGGCCGATCTCGGGCCTTTCGGCGCGTGGCCGTGGTGGGCCATCGCCCTTCCTTTCCTGCTGGCGGTGCTGTGGTGGCACTTCGCGGACACCAGCGGCTGGACGCAGCGCCGGGTGATGGAAAAGATGGAGCAGAAGAAGATCGACCGTCGCGAGAAGGCCATGGATGCCCTGGGCCTGACAAGCCGGCGCGAACGTAACGCGACCCGTTCACGCGCCGATGCAGCGCGCCGTACCACGCCAGAGAACACCAAACACGACGATCGGGCCAAGCCGTCGCCGCCGGAACCTCCTCGGCGCGACCCCAGGCTCTAGCGCCATCGATCCCCGTCAATCGCCGTCCAGCACCGCCCCCAGGCTGGCGCTGGCTGCATTTCTCGCAAATTTGGCCAGCACCCCGCGCGTGTAGCGCGGCGCGGGCTGCGTCCAGCCGGCCCGACGGCGCGCGATCTCATCGTCGGGCACGTTCAGCTGCAGCAGCAGCTGGCGCGAATCGATGGTGATGCTGTCGCCTTCATGCACCAGGGCGATCAGGCCGCCGGCAAAGGCTTCCGGCGCCACGTGGCCCACCACCATGCCCCAGGTGCCGCCGCTGAAGCGGCCATCGGTGATCAGACCTACGCT
>JBBSCV010000210.1:0-7351 GCA_038249925.1 Burkholderiales bacterium | reverse complement strand
TTCGAAGACCTCTGCCGTGGCCCGCACGTGCCCAGCACGGGGCGGCTGAAGCACTTCAAGCTGATGAAGGTGGCGGGGGCCTATTGGCGCGGCGACCAGGCCAACGAACAGTTGCAGCGCATCTACGGCACGGCCTGGACCAGCAAGGAGGCACTGGCCGCCTACCTGACGATGCTGGAGGAAGCCGAGAAGCGCGACCACCGCAAGCTCGGCCGCGAGCTCGACTTTTTCCATATCGACGAGTACAGCCCCGGCATGGTGTTCTGGCACCCCAAGGGCTGGACGCTGTGGCAGCAGGTTGAGCAGTACATGCGCCGCGTGTACCAGGACAACGGCTACCAGGAAGTGAAGGGCCCGCAGATCATCGACCGCACACTGTGGGAGAAGTCGGGTCACTGGGAAAAGTACCGCGACGCGATGTTCGTGACCGAGTCGGAGAAGCGCGACTACGCGATCAAGCCGATGAACTGCCCAGGGCACATCCTGATCTTCAAGCAGGGCATCAAGAGCTACCGCGACCTGCCGCTGCGCTACGGCGAGTTCGGCAACTGCCACCGCAACGAACCTTCGGGCGGCCTGCACGGCATCATGCGCGTGCGCGGCTTCACGCAGGACGACGGCCACATCTTCTGCACCGAAGACATGATCCTGCCCGAGTGCGTGGCCTACACGGCGCTGCTGCAGCACGTCTACAAGGACTTCGGCTTCAGCGACATCATCTACAAGGTGGCCACGCGGCCGGCGGCGCGCATCGGCAGCGACGATAGCTGGGACAAGGCCGAGCACGCCCTGATGGAGAGCCTGCGCCAGAGCGGCTGCAGTTTCGAGATCGCACCTGGCGACGGCGCCTTCTACGGCCCGAAGATCGAATACACGCTGAAGGACGCCATCGGCCGCCAGTGGCAGTGCGGCACGATGCAGGTCGACTTCAGCATGGCCGAGCGCCTGGACGCGGTGTACGTGGCCGAAGACAGCAGCCGCAAGCACCCCGTGATGCTGCACCGGGCCATCGTCGGCAGCCTCGAGCGTTTCATCGGCATCCTGATCGAGCAGCACGCCGGCGCGCTGCCGGCCTGGCTGTCACCGGTACAGGTGGTCGTGGCCTCGATCACCGAACATCAGGCCGACTATGCGGCGTCCGTAGCGAAATCGCTGCAAAAACAAGGAGTTAGAGTGTCCCTTGATTTGCGCAACGAGAAAATCAACTATAAAATCCGCGAGCATTCAATGCAGAAGGTTCCGTTCATCCTGGTCGTTGGCGACAAGGAGAAGGCAAACGGGGCTGTTGCCGTGCGCGCCCGGGGCAATCAAGACCTTGGTGTGATGCCGCTGGCAGACTTCCACCAGAAGATCACCAGCGACATCGCCATGAAGGTGTAGTCACCCCAGGCACGCGAAGATTTTTTAGTGGCCCGCTTGCCTTCGGGCTGCCACAGGAGCTGGAACCATCGCTACTTTCATGGACCGCCGCGTACCGAACGCGGAGCGCAAACACCGTCTGAACCGGGAAATCATGGCACCGCAGGTGCGCTTGAACGGGGTCGAGAACGAACCTCTCGGCATCGTCACCACGATGGACGCGTTGCGCATGGCAGGAGAGTTGGACGTCGATCTGGTCGAAATCGCCGCGACAGCAGACCCCCCGGTGTGTCGGCTCATGGACTACGGCAAGTTCAAGTACCAAGAGCAGAAGAAGGCCGCTGAAGCCAAGAGCAAGCAGAAGGTCATCGAGATCAAGGAAGTGAAGTTCCGCCCGGGCACCGACGATGGCGACTACGCCATCAAGATGCGCAACCTGCGGCGCTTCATTGCCGAAGACGGCGACAAGGGCAAGGTCACGCTGCGCTACCGCGGTCGCGAGATCACCCACCAGGACATCGGCATGCGCATGCTGGAACGGATTCGCGACGAACTGGCCGATGTGGCGGTGGTGGAAAACATGCCCAAGCTGGAAGGTCGCCAGATGATCATGGTGCTGGCGCCGAAGCGCAAGTGAAGTAGGTTTTGAAGGATGTCGCTGCTGCGGTCTGGTCACTGCAGCGGCGAATAGAAGCGGCTGCAGGCTCGCGAAGTGCACCTCGAAACGGTGCCGCCTGCAGCAGCAATTTAAGAAGGAGCAGTCATGCCAAAGATGAAGACCAAGAGCGGCGCCAAGAAGCGGTTCCGCGTGCGTCCGGGGGGTACCGTCAAGCGCGGTCAGGCGTTCAAGCGCCACATCCTCACGAAGAAGAGCACCAGCCGCAAGCGCGACCTGCGCGGCCCGGCCAACGTGCATCAGTCCGACCTGGGCAGCATCGCCAAGATGCTGCCGATGGCCGGTCTGTAGACCCACTTCAACGCACAAGGAGAACTGAATGCCTCGCGTCAAACGTGGTGTCACCGCACACGCCCGCCACAAGAAGATCCTGAAGCTCGCCAAGGGCTTCCGCGGCCGCCGCAAGAACGTCTTCCGCATCGCCAAGCAGGCGGTGATGAAGGCGGGTCAATACGCCTACCGTGACCGTCGCACGCGCAAGCGCGTGTTCCGTCAGCTCTGGATCGCGCGTATCAACGCGGCGAGTCGGGGTCTGGGCATCACCTACAGCAGGTTCATGGCGGGTCTGAAGAAGGCCGGCATCGACATCGACCGCAAGGTGCTGTCGGACATGGCCATTCACGACCCGGCTGCCTTCGGCAGCATCGTCGAGAAGGTGAAGGCTCAGCTGGTTTGATTTTCGTTGCGGGTGCGCAAGCGCCGGCGGCCCGTCAAGCATCCGAAGGCCGTCACCTTGTGGCGGCCTTTTTTTTCCTCCGCTTCTTTTCCCCGGTTCTTGTAGCGATGAACGATCTGGACACCCTGGTGCAGTCGGCGCAGGCCGACTTTGCGGCCGCCATGCAAGGTGCGGCGCTGGAAGATGCCAAGGCGCGATACCTCGGCAGGAGCGGCCATGTCACCGAGTTTCTGAAGGGCCTGGGCGCGCTGCCGCCCGAGCAGAAAAAGACCCGCGGCGCCGAGATCAATCAGGCCAAGGCCGCCATCGAGGCTGCGCTGCAGGCGCGCCGTGAAGCGCTGGCCGAAGCCGAGCTCGAGACGCAACTGCGTGCCGAGGCGCTGGACGTCACGCTGCCTGGCCGTGGCCGCGGCACCGGTGGCCTGCACCCCGTCAGCCGCACCATCGAGCGCATCGAGGCCATCTTCCGCAGCATGGGTTTCGACGTGGCCGAAGGCCCCGAGATCGAGACCGACTGGATGAGCTTCACGGCGCTGAACAACCCGGAAAACCACCCGGCGCGTTCGATGCAGGACACCTTCTACGTCGACGTGAAAGATTCGGAGGGCCGCTGGCTGTGCCTGCGCCCGCACACCAGCCCGATGCAGGTGCGGTATGCGCAGGCGCATGCAAGGAAGCACGCTGCGCTGGCCGCGCAGGGTTTGCCGATGCCCGAGATACGCGTCATCGCGCCGGGCCGCGTCTACCGCGTGGACAGCGACGCCACACACTCGCCGATGTTCCACCAGATCGAAGGCTTGTGGCTGGGTGCGAACATCAGCTTCAAGGACTTGAAAGTGGTCTTCGCCGGATTGGTGCGCGAGTACTTCGAGACTGACGACTTCGACGTGCGGTTCCGCCCGAGCTTCTTTCCGTTCACCGAGCCCAGTGCCGAGATCGACATCCGCTTCGGCAGCGGCCCGCTGGCCGGCAAGTGGCTCGAAGTGGCCGGCTCGGGGCAGGTGCACCCGAACGTCGTGCGCAACTTCGGTCTCGACCCCGAGCAGCACATCGGGTTTGCCTTCGGTATCGGCGCCGATCGTTTTGCCATGCTGCGATATGGCGTCGACGACCTGCGCCTGATGTTCGACGGCGACCTTCGGTTTCTCAAGCAGTTCAACTGATCATGCAATTCCCCGAATCCTGGCTGCGTGAGTTTTGTAACCCGCCGCTCAACACCCGGCAATTGAGCGAGTTGCTCACCATGTCCGGCATGGAAGTGGAAGAGGTGCGCCCGGTGGCGCCGCCATTCCACGGCGTGGTGGTGGCTGAAATTCTGACGGCCGAGCAGCACCCGCAAGCCGACCGGCTGCGTGTGTGCACGGTGGATGCCGGTGTCTTCAGCAAGGACGGCCCGCTGCAGATCGTCTGCGGCGCGCCGAATGTACGTGTCGGTCTCAAGGTGCCTCTGGCCACGGTGGGCGCCGAGCTGCCGCCCGGTGAAGACGGCAAGCCCTTCAAGATCGGTGTCGGCAAGCTGCGTGGCGTGGAAAGCCTGGGCATGTTGTGTTCCGCGCGTGAGTTGAAGATCGCCGAAGAGCGCGGCGGCCTGCTGGAACTGAGCCGCGATGCGCCGGTGGGCGCCGACATCCGCCAGTGGCTGCAGCTCGACGACAGCGTCTTCACGCTGAAGCTCACGCCGAATCTGGGCCATTGCCTCAGCGTCTTCGGCATTGCGCGTGAAGTGGCCGCGTTGACCGGTGCGCCACTGAACCATCCTGCTATCAAGCCAGTTGAAGTGGCGCATGCGCAGCGCCTGCCCGTGGAAGTGCAGGCGCCGGATTTGTGTGGCCGCTTCTCGGGCCGTGTGGTGCGCGGTGTGAACACCCGGGCCCAGACGCCGGCCTGGATGGTCGAGCGCTTGGCGCGTTGTGGTCAGCGCAGTGTGTCGGCGCTGGTGGATATCTCGAACTACGTGATGTTCGAATTCGGCCAGCCCACGCATATCTTCGACCTCGACAAGATTCAAGGCAAGTTGGTGGTGCGCTGGGGCCGTGAAGGCGAAACGTTGAAGCTGCTCAGCGGCAACACCGTTGCGCTTGACGCGCGAGTGGGCGTCATTGCGGATGAGTTCCAACGGCGGCAGGTCGCGGAATCGTTGGCCGGCATCATGGGCGGCGACGCCACGGCCGTCACCGATGACACAAAGAATGTCTATGTCGAGGCCGCCTTCTGGTGGCCAGAAGCGGTGGCGGGGCGCTCGCGCCGCTACAACTTCAACACCGACGCCGGCCACCGTTTCGAACGCGGCGTGGACCCGCAGGGCACGGTGGAGCATGTCGAGCGCATCACCCGGCTCATCTTCGATATCTGCGCCGGAGAAGACACGGTCTGCGGGCCCATCGATGACCATGTGCTGCGCCTGCCCGAGGCCAAACCGGTGACGCTTCGTGTGGCACGCGCGGCTCTGGTGGCCGGCATGCCACTGAGCCAGTCGCAGTGCGCTGATGTCTTTCGGCGCCTGGGCTTGGCCTTCATTGAAACCGAGGGCCGCCTGACGGTTACGCCACCGAGCTGGCGGTTTGACCTTCAGATCGAAGAGGACCTCATCGAGGAGGTGGTGCGCGTGATCGGCTTCGACACGTTGCCGAACACACCACCGGTGGCGCCCGTCACCGCGCACGTTCGCCGCGAGGCACGCCGCAGCAGCCATGCCGTGCGCCGGGCGCTGGCTGCGCTGGACTACCAGGAGACCATCGGCTTCAGTTTTGTCGAAGAACGCTGGGAACGCGAGTTGGCCGGCAACGACGACCCGATCCGCGTGCTGAACCCGATCGCGTCGCCGCTGGCGGTGATGCGTTCCAGCCTGATGGGCAGCCTGGTGCAGGTGCTGCGTCACAACCTGGCGCGCAAGGCAACGCGCGTGCGCGTGTTCGAGCTGGGTCGCGTGTTCTTTCGCGACGCTGCTGCCAGTGATGGCCCGCTGAGCGTGGCCGGCGTGCATCAGCCGCAACGCGTGGGCGGCTTGGCCTTCGGCTCTGCGCTGCCGGTGCAGTGGGGCGCAGAAGATCAGGGCGTCGATTTCTTCGACCTCAAAGGCGACATCCAGGCCTTGCTGGCGCCACAGCGCCCGCTGTTTGCGCCGTCCGCGCATCCGGCGCTGCACCCTGGCCGCAGCGCCAGCATCAGTCTGGGCGGGCGTGTCGTCGGCCACGTGGGTGAAATGCATCCGAAGTGGCGCCAGGCCTATGAGCTGCCGCAGGCGCCGGTGCTGTTCGAACTCGACCTGGAAGCTGTATTGGACCAGCCGCTGCCCGAGTTCACGCCCGTCCCGCGCCAACAGGCGGTGCAGCGTGATCTGGCATTGGTGTTGCGCGACGAGGTGCCGCACGATGCGTTGATGGCGCAACTGCAGGCCGACCCCGAGGGCTTGGTGCGCAGCGCCACGCTCTTCGATATCTACAAGCCCGCAGCGGCGGGGTCTGGCATGCAGCTGGGTGAACGAAGCCTGGCGGTACGGCTGGAGCTGCGCGACGACTCTGTGACGCTTGCCGACGCTCGCATCGACGCCGCAGTGACGGCCGCTGTGGCGCGCGCAGCCCACGCATTCGGCGCGCGTTTGCGCGGCTGATGGAGGACACCCACACCATGGCCCCCGAAGAAAGCAGCGCGCGCGCGCCCGTCATCCTGTCGTCGCTGGAGACACCCACGCTGACCAAGGCCGAACTGGCCGAACTGCTGTTCGACCGTCTCGGCCTGAACAAGCGCGAGAGCAAGGACATGGTTGAGGCCTTCTTCGAGATCGTGCACAGCACGCTCGTCGAGGGCCAGGACGTGAAGCTCTCCGGCTACGGCAACTTCAACATCCGGCGCAAAGCGCCGCGCCCGGGTCGCAATCCGCGCACGGGCGAAAGCATTCCCATCAAGGCGCGCAACGTGGTCACTTTCCACGCCAGTCACAAGCTGAAATCGGTCGTGCAAGGCGACACGCCTGCCGAAGGAGACTTCGAGTAGAGTCTGAATTTTCGCACTGATGCCATTGATTTCAATGGAGAAAGCTCTACCCTCGATTCCCGCCAAACGCTACTTCACCATCGGTGAGGTGAGTGAGTTGTGCGAGGTCAAGCCATATGTGCTGCGGTATTGGGAGCAAGAGTTCACCCAGCTCAGGCCGATGAAGCGTCGCGGCAACCGGCGTTACTACCAGCACCACGAAGTGCTGCTCATCCGCCGCATCCGCGATCTGCTCTACGACCAGGGCTTCACCATCAGCGGTGCGCGCAACCGTTTGTCCGATGCGCTGACACCGACACCAGTGCCGGCAGATGGGCATGAAGGCTCGGCAAATGGCGCTGCATCGCACCTCGAGTTGGCTACCCACGCCATCGGGCCCGGCCAGGATTTCGCCGATGGACATGCCGACACGCAGGCCAACGGCCATGCCGACGCACATGCCCTTGGTGCTGATCGCCCCGCCTTGGGCACCAGCTTGCTTCGAGCTGAACTGATGTCGATCCGCAAGCTGTTGTCTGCCTGATCGCTTGGCCCGACCGCCAGGGCTCAGGCTATACTGCGAGGCTCAGTCGGGGCGTAGCGCAGCCTGGTAGCGCACTTGCATGGGGTGCAAGGGGTCGCGAGTTCGAATCCCGCCGTCCCGACCA
>JBBSCV010000209.1:0-7366 GCA_038249925.1 Burkholderiales bacterium | reverse complement strand
GCTCTCGTCCAGAGCGTCGTTCAGGCGCCGCAGCATGTCGGCAAAGCCGAAACGGCCAGACTGATGCTTCAGTTGCTGCTTAGCGGGCTTCGACCAATGTGGCCGCGTGGACGCGCAAGGCCGCAGCAGCCGAAGGCACGCCGGGCAAGGCAGCGAGCAGGGCCTCAAACGCGGCGAAGTGATCGGGCAAATCGACGCTTGAGCCTTCGTTCAGCGCATCGACCATGCCCAAGAGCCCGAGACGAAAGAGCGCCTTGTCTGTCAGACCGTTGATGGCCTGCGCCTCAGGGTCGCAGGCCCAGGCGCGGATCGCATCCATCAATTCGTCTGCACGCCCGCTCTGCAGCTTTTTGCGATTGAAGACGCACACTTTCGGCGTTGGCTTCTCATGCAGCCAACCCCGCATGGCTTCAGCGCGATCGGCCCAGCCGTCTTTTAGCTGCGCCAGTGCCGCGTTGCGCGCCGCGCTGGCGTCATCGATGCATTCGGACAGGCTGGCGCCAGTGGCTTGGCCGCCCAGAGGCTGGTTCAGCATGCGCTGCACGTCACGGGCCAGCGCGTCCACGTTCGGCCAGGTGGCCAGCGCCACTGCCAGCGCGGCCTCGTCCAGCGGATAGACCTGCTCGCGCCAATAGTCGCGCACGGCCTCGTCGCGCAGCGCGGTTTCGTCGGCCTGCAGTTCTTCGTCGAACAGGCAGCCGCTGTCGAAGGCGTGTTCGCGCAGCATGCGCTGTCACCAGGCGTCGATGGTGAAGACGGCCGCGTCGTCCATGCCCTCGGCCGCCACCGCCAGGCGCCAGGCGGCCTGTTCGCGCACCGCTCCGGGTTCATGCGCGTGAAGCAGCGCAGCCAGACAGGTGTCGTCCGGCGGCACCTCGGCCACGCCGCGGAAGCAGGCCGCTGCCTGCACCAGGCGCTGGCGGATGCGGTCGGACAGTTCGCGCGTGGCGGCCTTGGTGAAGCTCATCACCAGAATTTCGCTCGGCAGCAGCGCGCGCACCGGGCCGGCCTCGGCCCCGCCGTGGCCCAGCACCAGACGCAGGTACAGCGCGGCGATGGTCCAGGTCTTGCCCGTGCCGGCGCTGGCCTCGATGAGGCGGCTGCCCTGCAGCGGCAGCAGCAAGGGGTTCAATGGCAGCGGTGCTTGATCGGGCTCAGTCATCGCTGTCGGCTTCGTCTTCTGCCGCGGCCTGCCCGGGCAAGGGCTCGATGCGCACATGGCTGGCCAACCAATCACGCAGCGGGGTGTAGAGCCGCGCCGACGCGACTGCAAAACCCGGCTGCGCAGCCAGCGTTCTGAAGTCCGGGAACAGCCGCGCCAGGCAGGCCTCTTGGCCTTCACCATGCTGGCTGCCTGCGCCGTAAGAGCTGCCTTCGAAGGTGAGCGCGGCGGCCTCGGCACTTTTCAACAGCGCCAGCCCGGTGTTGACGGCGGTGGGCAGCGGCGCATCGCCCGCCAGGCCCTCGGCCCAGGCTGCTGTCAGTGCCTGCAGGGTTTCGTGCGCTTCATCGGGCAACAAGGGCGCCAGGTGCAGCACCACATCGGCGCCGATGACGATGCCGGCCACCGGCTGGCCACAGGCCGCGGCGGCCAGCCCCCGCACCCAGGCCTTGAGCAGCTTGTCGGCGCGCGGCCGCTTGCCGGTTCTGTCGGCCAAGCGGCTGGCCTGCAGGTCGATGACGAGGGGCGCTGCACCAGGCTCGCCGCTGGATTGCAGCCCCGTCAGCCGGTCGCCGAACCCGACGCCGGGCAGCGCCGGGTGAACCCACCGCAAGGCCTGCTTCGCTTGGCGCTGCGGGTGCAGCGCCTGCAGGGCCTGCCAGTGCAAGACCATGGGCTCCAGCGTGGCCTGCAGTTCGGCCTGCACATGGCGGCCAGGCCCGGCCAGCGGCAGGCGGCCGGCGCGTTGCAGCCGGGCCACCTGGGTCTGCACCAGGGCTTGCATGTCGCACGGCGCTTGCGACTCGCGGCGCGCTGCGGCCAGCACTTCGTCCATCAGCTGCCAGCGGTCGAGGCCGGCGGTGGCGAAACTTTCGTCGTCAGGCACGGGCGCGGAACGTTCGTCGAAGCGCACCTGCAGGCGCTGGCGAAAGTAGGCCTGCACGGGGTTCTTCAAGAAGGCGGCCAAGCCGTCGATGGTGAGTGGCGGCAAGGCCCGTGTTGCCTCTGCGAGCGGTGCCTGCGCGCGTTCAGCGAGTTCAGCGGGCTCGGATTCATGCGCAGACCGCCACTCGGCGGCGTAGGTGAACAGCGCCGGTTCGTGCCCTACAGCCTGCGCTCGATCTTCGAAGTAACGCCGACTGAAAGGCTGCAGCGGATGCTCGATGGAGTGGTCGTCGCTGGCGGGTGCTGCGCTTTCGGCTGCCTTCGCGGCTTCCTCCAGCGGCACCAGGTCCCGAATCTGCGCCTGCAGTTGCTGCAGCAGCGTGCGGCCCGGTGCTTCGTCGAACAGATCGACGCGTGGCACGGCAAAGCGCTCGCGCGCCAGTTGCACGTCGTCGAAGGCATCGAGCTGGCGCACGAAGTCGCGCCCCCTGGCGGCCCCAGGCGGCCAGCAGCGGGTGGCCGTGGCGGTGGATGTCCTGCAGCGGCACGCTGGCCAGTTCGGTGCCGGCGCGCAGCGGGTGGCGGCGGCGCGCGGCCTGCAACAGTTCGCGGCCGTCGATGATGTCGGCCCAGTGGTAGCGGCAGGGGTTGGGCACGGCCAGCAGCACCTGCAGGTGTTCGGCCAGCGCGGCGATGGCCTCCAGCGTCTGGTGCGGGATGTGCGTGGTGCCGAAGAGCACCACGCGCCGCGGCAGGCCGGGGAAAGCGCCACCTTTCGCCCCCTGCCGCAGCGCGTGCAGAAAGCGACGGTGCAGCAGCGGGCGAGTCGCCGCGTGCTCGGCCGCTGGCAGCTCGGCCAGCAAGGCGCGCCACAGCGCCGGCTGCCAGGCTTGCTCGGCTGGCACCGGCGCAGCGCCAAGGCCATCACCCAGGGCATCACCCAGGGCATCACCCAGGGCATCTTCACCGGCAGCCCAGCTCTGCAGCCAGTCGCTGCGGTAGACCTGGTACTGGTCGAAAAGGTCGGCCAGTCGCTGCGCCAGTTGCAACCGGCGCGCCCGGTCACCCGCAGCGCCCAGAAAACCCGCCACGGGCTCGAACCCGGGCTGGATGGCCACCGTCGGCAACAAGCCCATCAGCCGCCAGGTCAGCGGCAGCTTGTCCAGCGCCGACACCGCCGGCACCGCGCCCCGCCCGAGCACCGCGCGATAGGCACGCCAGATGAAACGCGCCGGCAGCTCCACCCGCGTGGAGGCGCACACGCCGTGCGCACCGGCCAGCGCCATCTTCAGCCACTCGGCCATGCCGTTGCTCTGCACGAGAAAGGTCCTCTTCTTCCAGCGCGCCCAGCGCGTTGCGCGCCAGGAAGGCGAACACCGCCTCGGCCAACTGTTCGAGGCGGTTGCCGTGCAGCACCAGCAAGCCGGTGGGAGGTGAGGACGTCGGGTTCATGGCGGGTGGCACAGCATGCAACCTTGCTCGCTCAAAACACGATCCACCGCTGCCGTCACCTGAAAGCGATGCCATCAAGCCTTGATATCAGGGCCAACCCAGGGTCGACCCAAAAAACAGACGCGCTTGGCCAAGATGGCACACGCATGCACACTAGGCGCACCCATCAAAACCCACCACATCCAGGAGTTAGCAGATGTCCAAGCGTTGCAGATTCTTCATCGCACTCGCGAGCCTTGCCTGCGCTGCCGGCGCCGTGCACGCCCAGTTCGTCTCTGCCATCAACCGGCCGGGGTTTTCGGCCTACGACACCGGCCTGTACCTGAACAGCTTCAGCAACGGCACCTCGCAGCGCCTGGCCGACTTCGAGTCTTTCGGCATTCCCTCGGCCGGCGCCCCAGGCTTCCGCGGTTTGGCTGGCGACAACCCGAACAGCCGCTTCTTCAGCATTTCCGACCAGCAGATCGGCGGCACCACGGCCACCAACATCTTCCGCATCGGCTTCGACGGCACGGCGAGCTTCTTGACGCAGCCCTACCAGGCGCTGCCCAACGGCAATGCGCTGATGCAGCTCAACGGCATTGCCTACGACACGTCGCGCGGCGAGATGTACGTCTTTCGCAACCTCGGCCAGAACCTCACGGGCACGCTGGGTGGCTGGATCCAGGGCGGGCTGTTCCGTGTCGACATGGCCACCGGCCTGATGTCGGCCACCAACCTGGTGGGCCCGGCCGCGGGCACGAACCCGATCAACGTGCGCGGCATTGCCTACGACGACGTCACCGACCGCATCTACCTGTCACAAAGCCGCACCGGCTCGCCGCTGGAAATATTTTCCTGGAACCCGGCCACCGGCACCACCGAGTCCGTTCTGAACCTGAGCAACCTGGGTTTCAGCGACAGCCGCGTGCCGTTGATCGGCGCCGGCGGCGGCACGCTGGTCCTGCTGTCGCAGGCCGAGGGGCACCTCGGCGGCTTTCACCGCGAGTTTGATCTCGTCAGCCGCAGCTTCACCGGCAACACCGTGGCCACGCCCTACGGCCCCTACGGCCTGTTTGCCGGCAGCGCCGTGATCCCCTCGGGTGGCCTGGCCTATGTGCCCAGCATCCCCGAGCCGACGACCTGGCTGATGCTCGCGTTGGGCCTCGGCTTGCTCGCGGCGCGGTTGCGCAGCGCCCGCTGAAAGCCACGGTCAAGCGGCGGCTGCCCGCCTGTGGCGACAATCCGTTCGTCCACTTTTCAATGACCCGACGCCTGCCGCGTTGACCACGAGACCCCTGCAGCATGTTTTCGCATCTGATGATCGGCACCAACGACCTGGCCCGTTCCAAGGCCTTCTACGACGCCGTGCTCGGCGCTTTGGAGGTGCCGCCAGGCGCGGTCGACCGCCACCGCGTCTTCTGGCGCACACGCGCTGGCGTGTTTTCTGTCAGCCAGCCCATCGACGGGCAGCCCGCGACGGTGAGCAACGGCAGCACCTTGGGCTTCGCCTGCACGTCCACGGAACAGGTCGATGCCTGGCATGCCGCCGGTCTGGCGCAGGGCGGCATCACTTGTGAAGACCCGCCAGGGGTGCGTTCGGGCGCCAGCGGCAACATGTACCTGGCCTATCTGCGCGACCCGGACGGCCACAAGATCTGCGCCCTGTTCCGCATGCCGCGAGCCTGAACCAGCCTCGAGAGGCTCGCCAGAGGCGTGCAGACCTTTCGCAGTGCCCGGGCGTCATCCCGCCGCGCCGCGAACCTGCGAGCGTTTCACCCATCAAAGCCTCGACGCGAGCATCGATGCCGGGAGCGACGGCACACATCGCGCTGCAAAGCGACGTTTCCACGAGCGAGCGGGTCTTGGTTTGATCGGCATCAGCCATGATGCTCTTGCCCTCTCGGGCCGCCCAGACGACCTCAGCCAGGTCGACGTGAATCACAATGCGCGTCCCACGCTGCACTGCCGCTTTAATGGCGGCTTGAACGCTGCCATGAGCGAACTCGAACTCAAGTTGCGCATTCCCGAAGGTGCGTTGCCCTCGCTGCGGCAGGCCTTGCGCGCACACGGGGCCAAGAGCACGCGCCTGCAGGCGCGCTACTTCGACACGGCCGATGGCCTGCTGGCGCGTCACCTCGTCGCGCTGCGGCTGCGGCTGGAAGGCCGGCGCTGGGTGCAGACGCTGAAAGCGGCAGGCACTGGCGCCGTGCACAGGCTCGAAGACGAAGTCCGCGTGTCTGGCACGCCGGGGGTGGTACCTCAGCTCGATTTGCACCTGCATGCCGGCGGCGAGGCCGGCGTGGCCCTGCAGGCGGCGCTGCAGTCAGAGCCCGGCGCCGTTCTGTTGGAACGGCATGCCACGGACATCACGCGTCTGCACTGCCTGCTGCAGACATCTGGCGGTACGGTGATTGAAGTGGCGCTGGATACCGGACGCGCGATGGCGGGCGCGAACGTCGTGCCCATCACCGAGTTGGAGCTCGAACACAAGAGCGGGCCGATTCAGGGGCTGTTCGACCTGGCCGCGGCGTGGGTGCCGCACGGTGGCTTGTGGCTGTGCACCATCACCAAGGCCGAACGCGGCCAGCGCCTGATGGACCCGGAAGGCCGGGCCACTGTCGCCAAGCCGGCCATGCCAGAGCTCGAAGTCTCGGCCGACGGCCCGACGCTGCTGAAAGCCTTGCTGCAAGCCACACTCGCGCAAGTGTTGGCGCCTGCCAGCGAAGTGGCCGAAGGCGACACGGCGGAAGACACGATCCACCAGTTGCGGGTGGCATTGCGCCGCTTGCGCACGGTGCTGCGTGAACTGTCGGCGCTGTCTGCGACTATCTCTCCGGAATGGGACGCAGCCTTGGCGCACACCTTTGGCCTGCTCGGCCAGACGCGTGACCAGCAAGCGGTGACTGCAGCAGTACAGCCCCTGCTGCAGGCCGCAGGCGCACCGCGCCTGAACTGGCACGCCCCGAAGGCCGCAGATCCGGCCGCCGCCGTGCGTGACTCCGCGTTCCAGACCACACTGGTCTCGATCCTGGCACTGGCCCACGCAGGCGCTGAGTGTTTTGCACCTCTTTCTGCCAAACAGGTGCTGGCGCATCTGTCCGCGCGCCTGCGAAAGCTGCACGGTCAGGTCACGCGCGACGGAACCCGCTTCGAGCGCCTACCCCTCGAACACCAGCACCGTGTGCGCAAGCGCCTGAAACGCTTGCGCTACCTGATCGATCTGACTGTCACGCTGTGGCCCGAGCGCGCCGTCAAGCGCTACCTGAAGAACCTGAGCAAGGCGCAGAAGGCGATGGGACTGCACAACGACGTGGCAGTGGCCGCGGAGGCCTTCCGAGCAGATGCCGCCACCCACCCCGACGCCTGGTTCGCGACGGGCTGGCTGCAGGCCCACCTGGCGGTTACGGCGCACAGCGCGCGCAAGACGCTGACCCCGGTGGCCAAAAGCAAAAAGTTCTGGGCGTGAAGGCCGCGCCGCGTTCAGGTCGGATGCCCGCCAGCCTGGACCGGGATCAGGCGTTGTGGAGCGAGAAACGTCTGAGGGACGGTTGCGAACGTTTGCAAGGTTTGCAAGGTTTGCAAGGTTTGCAAGGTTTGCAAGCGCATTCGTGCATTGCGGATCTCGAACACGCCCCTGGAGCAGCTGGGGACCAGCTCAGCCGAAGCGGACGGTGATGCGCACAGGCCTCGGCCGCTTCGGCGGCAAGGCCGGCGTGCATGAATTCACCGAACGGCGCTGGATCACGGTGCAGACCACCGAGCGGCTTTGCCCGTTCTGAAGTCTGCGGGCCGCCAGCGTATTGCTGTCATGTCGCTGTCATGCCGCTGTCATGCCGTTGATGCAGCGGCATCGCCCAGCGCCAGCAGTGCGGCGTCGGCGTGCTC
>JBBSCV010000208.1:0-7395 GCA_038249925.1 Burkholderiales bacterium | reverse complement strand
TGGGTGGGGGCTTGTGGGACGGCTTGCGCGAGCGCAGGAGCCGACAGCGCGGCGGTCGCCAGCAAGAAGGTACGGCGGGACAAGGCGCTGAGGGGGCATGTATTCATGAGGGTGTTTCTGAAGTGATCGTGATGCGATCTGACAGATGGGGGAAAGGTTCAGTGTCGTTCCGCTGCACCAGTTCCTTGCAGCATCGATAGATTTCGCTGCGGGCGCAGTTGCACAGACTTTGAAAATGCGGCTTGGTTCATGGGACGCCAGCGGGAGGCGAAAGCGCACGGTGCGCCCACACGGCAACCAGGGCGAGCACGCCGATCTGAACCAGCGCGACGGGCCAGGCGACGGCAAACGGCGCCGCCGAACCGTTGAATGCCCACCCGGTGGCCTGGGGCAGGACGCTGCCGTTCAAGTACGCCAGCACACCGACGCAGCCCAATGCAACCACAAGTGCCCGCACGAGCGGTTGGCGACCAGCCATTGCCGGGCCCAGGGCCCAAAGTGCGTACCAGGGGTTGACCACGGGCGACAGCAACAGCAGCAGCAGCAGGGCTGAAGCCACTGGCGGCATCGCCGCAGAGCTGCCGTCAGTTGGCGCTTCGAACTGGCGCCAAGCCAATGCTGCCACACCGGCAGCGATCAGCAGACCAGCCACGGGGCGCGCCAAACCGTGCGGCGTCGTGGCTTCGATCAGGCGGAAAAGCAAGGGGTTGAAACGCCACTGTTCCGCGAAGGTCTTCAGGCCCCCGGCATCGCTGCCGCCGGCCGCCAGGAAGGGCAGGTAGACCAGAGCGAGCGCCAGTACGAAGCCGAACACCAAGGCTGCGGATGTGCGCCAGAAAGAGCGCCCGCGTCGATGTGCAAGCACGAACAGCGGCACGACCACCAGCGCGGCCACCTTCGTGGCCACGGCCAGGCCCAACAACGCGCCCGCCCAGCGCATGCTGCGGTGTTGCCATGCCGCCAGCGCCAAAAGCAGCCACAGGGCGACCAGACCATCCGGGTGCGCGCTGGCCATCGCCTCTTTGAGGATCATGGGGTGCAACGCATACGCCAGCAGCCAGCGCGTGTCGACACGTTGCCGTACCAGCAGCGCCATGCAGGCCAAGTCGACCAGCAGCAAGAGTCCCTGAACTGCACCGATCTGCCCTGGGGCGATGAAGTACGCCAATGCGAACAGTGCTTGCAACACTGGCCCGTAGATGGTCGGAATGTCGGGGTTGTTGATGCCGCTCAGGATGTCTTGCCAGGGCTGGGTGAGGTCGTTCGAACCGAAGAACGCGGATGGCGCCTTCTGGTAAGGATCGAAGTGCAGTGCCGTGCGCATGCCATCCCACAGGTAGCGGAAATGGTCGTCTTCGAGCAAGGGGTCGGCCTGCACCGCCACCAGGCGCAACAGCAAGGCCAGACTCAACACACCCCACAGCGGCACGCGCGAGAAGTGTGTGTCGAAGGCAACCCACACAATGGCCAGGCTGCCCAATGTCGCGGCTGCCAGCACCGCGCTGAGTTGCGCCAGGGCTGTGCCACCGCTGCCCCAGACCAGAGCGCAGGCTTGCAAGGCGCCGAGCGTGGCCAGAATGCAGCCGCGCCAGCCGACGACCTTCATCTCACGAGCCAGGTCAGCTCTGCCACCCTGATCGGTCTTCTTGGCGAAGCCGACGCAGCATGCACTTCACGCGGGCCTTCAGAAGGCCAAGGTGTAGGACAAGCCTACCACCTGATCGTCCTTCACCGTGTTGCGCCCGCTGGTGGTCCTGGCCAGGTTGAGCGCGACGCCTTGATTGCCCGCGAACGCGTAGCCAACGCTGGCTTTGACTACGCCGCGTTCTTCGCGAACTTGTTGAAATCGTGCCGGCGAAAAGCCCGCGCCGCCGATGTCGAGATCACTGCCATATTTTTTGCTGCCGTAACCGAGACTGGCACTCCACTGCGGCGCAAAGCGATAGCGCGCGTTCAACCCGTAGAAGGTGGCATCGGGCACATTGCTGGAGCGGTTCTGAACGCCGATTTCGCCCCACAGCGCAAAAGCAGAAGTGATCTGCTTGCCCAGCACGACGGCCACTTCGAAGCCATTGGCATCATTGCCCAGGCCGGCCAGGCGTGCACCGTCGTAATTGCCCTTCAAGATGGCGGCGGCGCGCAGAGTCAGGGTGGGCACTGCGGGATTCTCGAACTCGTCCAGAACGCGCCAGCGCAGGCCCAGCGTGCTGTCGGTCCTGCCGCTGTCGTTGTCGGCAGCGCCGACCCTGACCTTGGCAGAGCCGATGCTCGCGTCGAAGGACACTGCATCGCTCAAGCCGTAGTCCAGGCGCAACGTGGTGGTCGCGCGCCTGAACTTCGAGGCCGCACCGCCGGTGATGGTCGTGAGGGGAAGTTCGGTGCTGCCGATGTAGGCGCTGTCTCCACTTTGTTCAGTGTGATTCAAGCCCAGGGAAACCTGGCCAGGAATCGGCAGCCAGGGCGAATTGCCCTCGGCCACTGCGCCCAACGGCAAGGCGACAAGGGTCGAGATGAATAGATGGCGGAGTTGCATGGGGTTCTGATGTCTTGAATGTGGAGGTACGGGTCGCTCAAAGCCTGAAGCGCAGCTTCAGGTAGGTCGCGAGCGCCTGCTGCTCATTGGTGCTGAGCGAGTAGGTTTCTTTGTTGGTCAGCAGTTGGCTCGCCAAGGCAGCGTCCAGTTTTCTACCGGCCAGCGGGCACGACTTGCACGCCAGCTTCTGCGCGTAGATGCCCTTTCCAGTGTTGTAGGCCTGTGCGTTGCCGGTTTCGGCGCCGCCACCGGCATCAGAGCCTGATGCCATTGCAGACGTGCTGAGCAATGCGGCCACCATCAGCAAGGCGGCAGCGGCGGGTACGAAACACTTGTGAGTCATGACTATCTCCTGGGTTGAATACTTGCAATTCAGGGTCGGCGCGACCCGTTCTTCACGGGCCGATCGGGGGTAATGCTTCGCCGCGCCCGGCATCAAAGAGTTGGGTTTCCTGTGCAGGACGTCGCCGCTCTTGCAGCCACAGGCGCGCAATCATTCCGAGAATGCCGACACCTGCGCCAAACGCGCCACGCACGGTGCCGCTGATCTTGGATTGGCCCGCGATGCGCACATGCCACTGAACCGGGAGCTGTGCCACTCGCAGCCCGATGCGATGGGCTCGGACCTGCATTTCGACCGTCCATCCAAAAGCGCGGTCGCGCATGTGCAGCGCCTCGAAGGCGTTACGGCGGATCGCCCGGTATGGCCCGAGATCGCGCGCGGGTACTGCCCACAGAAGGCGCATCAACGCACAGGCAAGCGAATTGCCCCAGCGCTGGGTGAAAGTCATCGCGCCTGGTGCAGGGTGTTCGCGCACCCCGATGACCATATCGGAGCCACGATGAATCTCTGCCAGCAAAAGGGCGGCCTCTTGCGGGTCTGCCGCACCGTCGCCATCGACAAACAGAAAAACATCAGCGTCGCTGGCCTGCGCGGCTTCCCAGCACGCACGCCCGTAGCCCGCTTGTTCCACCCGAATCACCCGCGCGCCGCAATCGCGCGCAATGTCTCCGGTGCCGTCGGTGGAGCCGTTGTCGGCAACCAGGACTTCGCCGAGCAACGCCCGCCCATGCGCATCGCGTTGAGCAAGCAGGCCCCGCACCACGACGGCAATGCATTCGGCCTCATTGCGAGCGGGCACGATGGCCGTGGCGCGTAGGCATAGCTTTGGGAGTGGTAGGAATTCAGACGTTGGTTGACTCATCGATTGCAGTGTTTTGATTTGCCACGAGACGGCCGCAGTCGACCCTCGATCGACACCTGAAGTCCTCACCGAAACTTCACGGCTCCATAAGAGCTTCGTGATCTCTGCTCAGCCCTCGATGGCACGGCAGTTGCGCTCGAAGACCTGCCTCAGTGATGCGCTACGTTGGCGAGCGCCGGTTGTGACTTGCAGCGTGTCCGCCCACACGGGCACGATCTCGACAGAGACCTGGACAGCCGACCAAGGCATCCGCAAGTCGCGTGAGTTTTTGCTGATCATTTCGAAGCGCTGAAGGTCGCTGTTCTCGAGCTGCCCGGACTGTTGCGCAATGCGGGCGTGCAGAAGTTGCACGCACGGTGCACGCCCGGTGTGCGCCCAGTGCATGCCCGGAGCAGCGCCTCAAAGCTTGTCGGCCGGCGTAGCGTAGATCGTCTTCCAGTTCGACTCGCCCTTGCGGATGGTGCCCGCGGTGTCGCCCAGGAAGAGCTTGTTGTGCGCGGCGTCGCTGCTGTTCAGATACAACTGGCCATCGACCACGGCCCAGAATTCGGCGGGCTTGGTCATGACCTTCTTGCCCTTGCTGGCGCCGGCCGAGCACCAGCCGCCAAAGGCCGGGGCGAACTTGGCCGGGTTGGCCATGAAGGCATCCCGGTTGGCGGCGCTGGCGAAGTGCCAGGTCACGCCCTGGTAGTCGCCCTTGAACTGGCTGCTGCCCAACGTGGGCTTGCCCGCAGTGTGGAAGGCCACGGTGTCAAAGCCCTCGATGGCCACCCCGCTCTTAGCAAAGTGTTCGTCAGCGGCGAAGCTGGCTGACAGCGGCAGTAACGAAAAGGCGGCGATGGCGGCGCCGTGGCGCAGGAATTGGTGGATGCGGGTCATTCTCGATCTCCGGTGGGTTGGTGGTGGTGGAACGGAAAGCAGGTCGATGGAAGGCGGATGGGATTGACAGCGCGAGCTCATTCAACTCGCAAGCGCTTTGCGGGCGCGGTGCAGGCGAACAAACAAGTTTCCCTCGGTGATTTGCAGCGCAGTGCAGACTTCGGCACTGCTGCGTTCGTGCAGTACGCGCAACTCGACCGCCAGGCGCAGCGTGGTCGGTAACTTGGCTATGCGGCCCAGCGTATGCGCCAGCAGCTGACGCTGTTCGGCTACTTCTTCGGGGCGCGGTTGCGGACATTCCAGGATTTCCTGGTGCGAAACGCGGCCAGAGTCGGTGCCGAATTCGTTGTTGTCGTTAGCGTCCAGACTGTCGTGGCCGCTGCGCTGTCGTACCAGATCGACAATCTTGTGCTTCAGGATGCCGACAAGCCAACTGCGCAAGGCGCTGCGCCCGCCAAAGCACGCGCAGCCGGTAACGACAGCCTCGAACACATCGTGTACCAGGTCTTCGGCGAGGGCCGGGTCGTGCAGGCGGCGGCGTGCGTAGCGCACCAGGAAGGCCCGGTGCTGTGCCAGTTCGGCCCAGCCCACGACCATGGGGGTCGCGGTGGGCAGAGCGGGTGCGCAAGTGTCAATCATGGTGGTCGCTCGGAGCTGTATGCAATGACTGCAAAGTTGCAACGGCTTCAGTTCGCCGCCAACCCGTTGGCGCCGAAGGGCAGGCCGGCGGCTTCACCGGCCAACGTCAACTGCCCGTCCGGATCGATGGCAAACGCCGACAGGGTCTGGCTGCCCGAATTGAGCACCCACAGCGAGCGCCCGGTCGGCGCCACGGCCAGGTCCGTCGGCGCAGCGCCCGTGTTCGCTGCCACGGCTCGGGCCAGTACCAGCCGGCCCGATCTGATGGCGTAGCGGCTGATCGTGTTGCTGGCCGTGTTGGTGGTGTAAGCGTCGCGCCCGTTGGGTGCGACGTCGATTCTGGCGGTGCCGGTCTGGTTGTTGCCGACCGAGGCACCGACCAGTACCGGCCGTGCCGGGTCGCCTGGGCTGAAGCGGAAGAAGGACACTGCACCCCGCCCGGGAGCGTTGCTGAAAGTCTCTGTCATCAACAGGCGCCCAAGCCTGTCGAATACGTGGCCGCCTGGCGCCTGTGCCAGTGCGACCAGCAAAGCATCGGTCACGCCTTCGGTATTGACCCGGTAGCTGAAGACGGTATTGAAGCGGCGCGAATTGGCGATCAGCACACGGCCATCAGGACTGAAATTCACCTGTGTCGGGATACTGCCGCCCGCCCCTGAGGAAAGCTGACGGAAGGTGGCCGGTATCGGCGTCAGCTGCCCGTTCTGGTTGCGAAAGCCCTGCAAACTGCCTTCCGGGTTTTCGTTCAATACGTAGACCACGTCACCGGACTCGGTCACGCTCAACGGGAAGCCTTCGCCGGAACGGACGACCGATTTCAGCGACAAGCGCCCGGCCTCGACGGCGAAGGTTGAAACTGTGCTGCTGCGGTAATTGATGACGAACAACCACTTGCCGTCGCCGCTGAGCGTGACCCCGCCCTGGTTGAGCAGGGCGCCGCCCGAGCCGGTTCCTTGCGTGCCCACGCGCGCCAGCAGCGCCGTCGGCTGGCCGTCCGCGCTGCGGCCATATACCAGCACCTCGTTGCCCAGGGGCGAATTGGTGCTGGTGAACACCTTGTCGACGCGGAAGTCCTGGCCAGAGGTTGTATTCGAAACCTGCGCGTTCGCGATGGAACCGCCCAGAGCCAGGGCCGTCGCGAGGGTGAGGCCTTTGAGCGATCGACGTCGAGAAATCTGCATGATCCAATTCCTAAGTTCAATTGAAGAGGTTTGAGCTGTCCAGCGCACGTGCCTACTGCTGCGTCGGCGTGTGAATGCTGTCACCATGCTTTTTGGAAGTCATCACAGGCAGGTGAGAAGTCAGCGGTCGGCCATGCCGTCTTGATTGGCTGCATAGCGTAACTAACGACCAGGCTGAGTCGTAACGGCATGGCCGCGGTCAGTCATCGACCCGCGGCAGGCTCGCTGACCTGCTTGAAAAGCTACTCCGAAGTCCCCGGTTCGTCTGGGGATGCAGCCGGCTTGGCCCGGCGGCGCCGGGCAGCGATAGGCGACTCTGCTGCCGCGTACGCCGCAAGCCCTGCCTGGCGTTCCATCGGCACGACGGTCTGCAGCGTCGTGCCGCCTGCGGGCTGCAGTGCCGGCGGAAAGAACGCCAGCTTCTGGCCTGCAGCGAGCTTGTCCATGCGCCCGAGGTCGAGGTTGAGATCGCGCTCGTTGACGCCAGCGATCGGCGCGACCGCCACACCGTCCACGATCTCCAGGTCGAACCACCAGCGCTTGACCGGATTGCGCACGCCGGCGCCGCTTCGGTCGTCATCGTCGATGAGCTGCCGGCGCGACGCGGGCACGTCGATCGACAGCCACAGCAAACGCTCGGATTCGACAAGGTCTTCGCGGTTGTACGGGCAGGTCTTCATGCAGCGCCCGCAGGCCGAGCCCTTCATGTTGGTGAGGCGGTACTTGCCGCACTTCTCGACGTCGGGCTTCCAGATCTCGTAGCCGTTGAACATCACTTTCGGGCCGAACGGGATCGCGTTGCACGGGCATTCGCGCGCGCACTTCAAGCACATGTTGCACATCGCCTGCAAGCCGAAGTCGATCGGCTTGTCCACCACCAGTGGCAGGTCGGTGGTGAACAGCACGGACTTCGAACGCGGGCCGATGAAGGGGTTGAGGATCAGTTCGCCAATGCGCG
>JBBSCV010000207.1:0-7449 GCA_038249925.1 Burkholderiales bacterium | reverse complement strand
GCGCCAGCATCACATCGACGCCATTGGCCGCCAGCACCTCCAGCGCATTGGCGCATGCCGGCAATGACAACGCATGCGTGTCGATGCCCATGAACAGCGGCCCGGTCATGCCTGACGCGCGGCGCTGGTCGCAAATGGCCTGCGTGATGGCCAGCACGTGCCATTCGTTGAACGACACGTCGAAGGCAGAGCCACGGTGCCCCGAGGTGCCGAATGCCACCCGCTGCGCGGCCACCGTGGGGTCTGGCCGCTCGGTGTGGTACGCCGACACCAGCCGCGCCACATCGATCAGCAAGCCTGCGGGTGCCGGCTTGCCGGCCAAAGGGTTCAGATCTCGGTCTCGCGCACGGTGCTGCGGGCCCAATAGTCACCGCGGCCACTGCGGCCGTGGTGGCGGTACAGGTTCATCTCCTGGTCCCGGCTCAAATCAACCGCCGGGTCATAGGGTGGTGCGTTCTTGATCGAATCCTGAGTGAGATCGACTGAGACTGTCTGGTCTGACCAATTGACGCTCTTGATCCAGGACGGTGCGACCAGCACCTTGTGACCCATCCACCAGTTGCTGGTGTCCAGGACCAGGTAGCGGATGGCCCAGGTTTCGTCGTCGACGAGGAAGCCGGAAACATGGCCGATCTCGCCATCGGTGGCATGGATGTGATAGCCGGTCACGGCATCGCAACTGCGCAAGTGCGGGTCATCGTTGCGGTGGCGATCGCGTTCGTCGCGCAGGTAGGCTTCGAGTTCCCGGTCACGCTCGACCCGGTCTATGCCGTAGCCGGTGAAACCCGGGGCCATGGCATAGGGGTACAGGCCGCCGCCCCACATGGCACCGCCGCCCCAGTAGTAGGGGTAACCGTAGTACCCCATGTACTGCTCTTCGTTCTGCCGCGACACGGGCTTGTCCGAATCGAAGCTGGGGCTGTTCTTGACCTGTTCCTTGCTGATGGAAACAGGCAGCGTGCGTGCCAGCCAGTCTGGATGGTGCACAGAGACGGGTGAGATCAAGACCTTGCGGCTGGTCAGCCACGTGCCGGTGTCGACCACGAGATAGCGAACCACCCAGGCGTCGTCCTCGAAGTAGAAGTCCTTGACGTGCCCGATCTCGCCGTCGGTGGCGCTGATCTTGAAATCTTCAATGTCTGTCAAATTTCGCAACATGGCATGTGCTCCCTGTGGATGGCCCTCGACAGCGCATCGACCGCCTGCGCGTCAGTGGACTGTCCCTTCGAGGCGGCGCCGGTGTCTGTTCGCCACCGCACGACCGCGGCTGCACATCCCGCACAGCCTTTCCAAGGGCTGCGGCCAGTGGCTCCGGAGCGCTTGCCGCTTCTGAGGCGCCGCCCAAGCCACAAGGGCCATGTTCACCAACGCACAGACCCACGTCGCTGCAGAACCTAGGGTCGACCGAAATGAACATTCGGGTCTTGATACGCTCTACCTGCGAAAACGCTGGCCTGGGCGCCACCGCCCAGACAGACTCGAACCTCGCCGAATTGAATTGCGGGAACCACGACGGTTTGCGCACCAGTGAAATTCACGAGCGGCGCCCGCACTGGAATGTGTAGGAAGACGGCTGCAAGGACGGCGGGTCGCCTCAAGAAGTCACAGGGCGTGCGGACCAACTCACTGCCCGCGCATGAAAGCCGGTACGGGCGGTGCGGTTGTGAAGTCAAGGCGAGCGCCAGACCCGATGAGACCCACGGAGGAACGCCATGAACTGGATGGTGTGGACGGCTTTGGGAACTGGCATCTTGATGGCCGCTGCAGCGGGCCTGGCCGCTTTCGGCAACTCGCGCTGGGTCAGTGCGACCCAGGCGCAAGTAGCATTGCTAGAAGCCGCCAGGGTGCCTGCGCCTGCGGGGTTGAACAACGTCTACGACGTCCGCGAACTCGACGGTCTGCCCGCGCCGGTGCAGCGCTATTTCCGGGCAGTGCTGAAGGACGGGCAGCCGTTGATCACCGCTGCAACGTTCGAGCTCGCCGGCACGATCAACATGTCCGAGACTGGCGAGAACTGGAAACCCTTCACCTCGTGGCAGCGGGCCACCGTCCACCGTCCGGGCTTCCTCTGGAACGGTCGAGTGGCCATGTTCCCGGGTTTGGCCGCGAACGTCCACGACGGCTACATTGCAGGGGTCGGCACGCTGCACGCAACGATGCTGGGCTTGTTCACGGTGGCGCAGGTGCAGGGCGCTGGCGAGATTGCCCGCGGCGAACTGATGCGCTACTTCGCCGAGGCCATCTGGTACCCGACCGCGCTGCTGCCCAGCCAGGGCGTAAGTTGGGCGGCGGAGGACAACAGTTCGGCGAATGCCACGCTGGTGGATGGTCCGATCAGCTTGACCTTGCTGTTCAGGTTCGACGAGGGCGGGCTGATCACGTCGGTGCACGCCGACGCGCGCGGCGCCATAGTGGGCAAAGACACGGTCATGCTGCCCTGGGATTGCAGCCTCTCGAACTACCAGCTGCGCGACGGCATGAGGGTGCCGACCCGCGGCGAGGTCGCCAAGGGCGGCAAGTCCTATTTCGTCGGCGACCTCACATCGTTGATCTACGAGTTCGTGCCATGAACCACCTGTCGGACCGGTGGGCGTGCCGTGGTGCTCCACACCCGTGCCCTGCGGCGAGGCAGCTCATTCATGAGATGAGCCGCTCGCATCAGGCCACCGCGCCGAACAATGCACCAGCACCTGCGGTGACACCCATGGCGAAGGCGCCCCAGAACGCGACACGCCGTATGCCTTTCCATATGCCAGCACCACCCACCTGCGCCGAGACGGCGCCCAAGCCGGCCAGGAACGCGAGCGAGGCCAGCGCGACCCAGAGGATCAGCTGCGCGGGCGTGGCCACCAGCACGACACCGATCGGCAGCGCGGCGCCCACCGCGAAGCTGGCCGCCGAGGCCAGCGCCGCCTGCGTCGGGCGCGCGGCCGAGGTGGGCGAGAAGCCGAGCTCGTCGCGCGCGTGCGCGCCGAGGGCGTCATGCGCCATCAGTTCCACCGCCACTTGATCGGCCAGGGGCCGGTCGAGCCCGCGGCTGACATAGATGCTCGCCAGTTCGCGCTGCTCGCCCATCGGGTCGGCTTTCAACTCGGCGCGCTCGCGCGCGAGGTCGGCGTTCTCGGTGTCCGCTTGCGAATGCACCGAGACGAATTCACCCGCCGCCATCGACATGGCCCCGGCGATCAAGCCGGCAACGCTGGTCATGAGCACCGTGCGATGGTCTGCACCTGCTGCCGCAACCCCCAGCACCAGACTGGCCGTGGACACGATGCCGTCGTTCGCCCCGAGCACTGCCGCGCGCAGCCAGCCAATGCGCGCATGGCGGTGCTGCTCGGCATGGCCGCGCAGCCTGTTCGTGAAGCCGCGGTTTCGCCGCACCGCATGGCCGGCGGCTTTCGGGGGTTCATTCATGAAGGCGCGCCATTGCCGTGAGCTTCAAGGACCGCATGAACCCCGCATCCGTGCCAGCGGGCCACCTCTCCCGCCACTGTGGCCGTCGCTTCAAGTCCTCACCCTTTGGCGGCGTCGAGCGACCTGCGCACCCGGACGGTGGCGGCACTGACGCTGGCCTCGATTTCATTCCAGCGCAAGGCTGTTGCCTTCTTCATCTGGGCCAATTCGGCTTCTGCCTCCTTCACGTCGATCTGAAGTGCCGCGATATGCAAATCGCCAAGGGTCAGCGTGGTCGGGGTGAAGCGATTTGTGTTGCTCGTCATGGCTGAGGATCCTTGGGTGTCGATGCCATCGATGTATCGATGACAGGTGGGTACCCATTGCTTGTAGTAGTTTGGAAGCCCCAGCACTGTTCGGCAGCGCACTCAGCCAATTTCGGAGGTGCAACGCATCGATTCGCCGACATGCGAATTCGAAATCGCGGGTTAACCCGAAGTTTTCGAGACTGCTTTCGACCTGCCGTCAGAAAGCGGTCAGGACTGGCGCCGATAGTCGGACGCAACAGTGACTTCGGGCATCCATGCGGGTGAATGAGGATCGCTGGTTCCATCAATTCGGTGAGGAGACCGTCCACCATGCAACACGACTCAAGCGGCTACTGGAAAGCGACGTTGGGCCTCCTGGGCAAGATCCTTGCGGTCTGGGCCCTGGTGAGCTTTGGCTTCGGCATCCTGCTGGCCCCCTTGCTCAACAACATCCATCTCGGCGGTGCGCCGCTGGGTTTCTGGTTTGCGCAACAGGGCTCGATCTACGTCTTCATTGTCTTGATCTTCTATTACGCCAAGAAGATGGGCGACATCGACCGCCAATTCGGCGTCGAAGAACAGTGAGCGCCTGACCATGGATCTTCAAACCACCATTTACATCGGCGTCGGTCTGAGCTTTTCGCTCTACATCGGCATTGCCATCTGGGCCCGCGCCGGCTCCACCAGCGAGTTCTACGTCGCCGGCGGCAGCGTGCACCCGGTCACCAACGGCATGGCCACCGCGGCCGACTGGATGAGCGCCGCGTCGTTCATCTCGATGGCCGGCCTGATCAGCAACATGGGCTACGGCGGCGGCCTGTTCCTGATGGGCTGGACCGGCGGCTACGTGCTGCTGGCCATGCTGCTGGCGCCCTACCTGCGCAAGTTCGGCAAGTTCACGGTGCCGCAGTTCATCGGCGACCGTTTCTACAGCAAGAGCGCGTCCACCGTGGCCGTCGTTTGCTTGTTGACGGCCTCCATCACCTACATCATCGGCCAGATGACGGGGGTGGGCGTGGCCTTCAGCCGTTTCCTGGGCGTGAGCAGTGAAGTCGGCATCTACGTCGGCATGGGCATCGTGTTCCTGTACGCGGTGTTCGGCGGCATGAAGGGCATCACGTACACCCAGGTGGCGCAGTACATCGTGCTGATCCTGGCCTACACCGTGCCGGCGGTCTTCATCAGCCTGCAGCTCACCGGCACCTTCCTGCCGCAGATGGGCTTGAGTGCCGACATGGTGGGCAGCGATGTGTCGATGCTGGCCAAGCTGGACCAGGTCGTCACCGACCTCGGCTTCGGTCAGTACACGACGACCACGGCCGGCAGCACGCTGAACATGTTCATGTACACGCTGTCGCTGATGATCGGCACGGCGGGCTTGCCCCACGTGATCATGCGATTCTTCACCGTGCCTTCGGTCAAGGACGCACGTTCGTCCGCCGGCTGGGCGCTGGTCTTCATTGCCATCCTGTACACCACGGCCCCGGCCGTGGCCGCGATGGCCAAGCTGAACCTGCACGGCACGGTGAACACCGCCGTGATGGCCGGCGGCGACCTCTACGCCACTGAAGCCAGCATCAAGGCCGATGAGCGTCCGGACTGGATGAAGCGCTGGGAAAAGACCGGCCTGCTGAAGTTCGAGGACAAGAACGGCGACGGCCGCATCCAGTACTACAACGACAAGACCAAGAACGCCGCTGCAGCAGCCAAGGCCGAGGCGGCTGGCTGGAAGGGCAACGAGCTGACGGTCAACGCCGACATCATCGTGCTGGCCAACCCCGAAATCGCGCTGTTGCCCAACTGGGTGATCGCGCTGGTGGCGGCGGGTGGTCTGGCGGCGGCGCTGTCCACTGCCGCCGGCTTGCTGATGGCGATATCGGCCGCGGTGTCTCACGACCTGATCAAGAACGTCTTCGTGCCCGACATCAGCGAGAAGAACGAACTGCTGGCCGGAAAGATCGCCATGGCCGCGGCCATTGTGGTCGCGGGGTGGCTGGGTCTGAACCCGCCCGGTTTCGCAGCCGGTACCGTGGCGCTGGCTTTCGGCATCGCGGCGAGTTCGCTGTTCCCGGTCATCATGATGGGCATCTTCAGCACCAAGATGAACAAGGAAGGCGCCATCGCCGGCATGCTGTCTGGCCTGTTCGTGACGCTGTTCTACGTGTTCGCGCACAAGGGCATCTTCTTCGTCAAGGGCACCGACTTCCTGCCCATGATCGGCGGCGCCAACAGCTTCTTCGGCATCACGCCGGAAGCCTTCGGTGCGGTCGGCGCGATGGTCAACTTTGCGGTCGCCTTCGCGGTGTTCAAGATGACGAAGGCAGCGCCCTCGCACATCCAGGCCATGGTCGAAGCCGTGCGCATTCCGCGCGGCTCCAAGGCGGTGGACGGCGCGCACTGAACTTGCGATGACCCATGGGTTCGGCCTCAAGGCCGAACCGCCGTACCCGGCTTGGCCGGGTTGCGCTACAACACCGGGGCCCCAGCCGCACTTCGCGGGTGGGGCCCTGCCTTTTCAAGGAGCCCGCCGTGGCCTTCGACTTCAGCGTGGCGTTGACCTGGATCCTGTTTCTGGCCGTGTTCCCGCTCGGTTTTTTCTGGCTGCGCCGGGCCTGGCGCATCTTGTTCAAGGGCGACTTTTCCGAGGTGGCCCTCAGAAGGGGCGAGCCACCCGCCGTTCCGTCCCGCTGGGCGCCGTGGGCCGGCGTGCTGAACCTGACCGCAGGCGGCATGGCCGTGGTCGTGGTGCTGATGGTGCTGGTGTGGCAGGTCGAGTACAGCACCTGGAGCGCCGTGGCCGGCAGCACCATCTGGTGCAAGCTGATGCTGGATTTCGCCCTGGCCAGGCAGGCGCACGGCAAAGCCCGCGGCAAGGCAGCCGCCAAGCCCGGGGCCTGAGGCTGGGGGCGGTCTGATGATGTTCCGGCCCCATGACTGACCGATGAACAAGCCCGACCCCGGCGCACGGCGCGTGTTGTTCACGCTGGGGCTGGCGGTGCTGGCCGCACTGCTGCTGTGGCTGGCGCTGGCCCTGGCGTTGCTGCATGCTGCCAGCCCGGGCGCGGGTGTGGTGTCGGGTGGGGTGTCGGGTGTTCTGGCCGCTGTCCTGTCGGCGGGCTGGCCGGCTTGGGCCCTGGTGCTGGTGGGGGCCTGGTTGGTGGCCGCGCTGGCTTCAGCGGCGTTGTTGCCGCTGTGGCGCCGCCATGTGGCCGCAGCCGCCTGCCTGGATGAGCAGGCGCAAGCGCTGCTGCAAGCCGACGGCCGCGCGGTGGCCCCGGCCGGCGCCAGCAGGCCGCTGCAGGGCCTGGCTGACACCCTGAGCAGCCTGGTGCTGCAAAGGCGCGCTTCCCGCGAAGACGTCGCCAGGCAGGCGCAGCAGGCGCAGCACCAACTGTCCGATGAGAGGGCGCGGCTGGCGGCCTTGCTGGCCGAGTTGAACCAGAGCGTCGTGGTGTGCAACCGCGACGGTCGCATCCTGCTCTACAACCACCGCGCCCGGCTGCAGTTCAAGGCGCTGTCGCAGGCGCCCGCTGCCGCTGGCGGTGCCGAGCTCATCGGGCTGGGCCGTTCCATCTATGCAGCGCTGGACCGTGAGCAACTGAGCCAGGCCTTGCAAAGCATCGAGTTGCGGCTGGAGCGCGGTGCCGCCCACCCGGCGGCCGAGTTCGTCGTTTGCACCCGGCTCGGGCAGCGGTTGCGCGTGCACATGGCGCCCGTGCGCCAGCTGGCGCCTGTTTCAGCACCCGGG
>JBBSCV010000206.1:0-7602 GCA_038249925.1 Burkholderiales bacterium | reverse complement strand
GTGCGGAAGGCGCCGACCTGAATCTCGTCGACCCAGGCGAAGTTGCAGCGGAAGATTCCCGATGGCGACCCGGCGCCGCCTGTCGGGCAGTCGGTGAGTGAGGTCACCACACCACCCGATGCGCGCAGCCGCACCTCGTCGAAATCGCCTCCGGCAAAACCGAACCAGCTGCCAGAAAAGGTGGCCTCCAAAGTGCCACTGAGAACCACCACGCCGTCGTCGGCCAACTCGAAGTACATCGACTGCGGTGCTGACAGCCAGCCCGAACCGCCGAAGAAGGTGATGGCATCGAAGTTCTCGCCGGAGTCCAGCGTCAACTGCGTCCAGCCGTCGTCGCCGCCGTTTGGGTACCACGCACGACTGCCGAAGCCGAAACCGGCGGCCAGCCAGATACCGGCGGCGGGGGCGCCATCCATCTGTCTGACGCGGATTCCTTGCTCGGACCAGGTGCTGACCAAGTTCGCCGGTGCCAACTGGAAGTCGTTGATAGCTACCGGGTTTGCCACGATGTCTTCCAGATGCACGGTGGCGGCGAGGCTCGAGACTGCCCCGCACAGGGCCGCTGCGGCCAGCAGACAGGTCAAGGTGGTGTTTTTCATGGGGGGTTCCGGGGTTGATGGCTTGCGTGCAGGCTACGCAGGCCGCCGTTGCTTTGGCGTTCCGACGCCGTTCCGGTGCGCCTGGATTGGCGCGCAGGCGCCAGCCGCAGCGCCTCCCGGCCAACTGCGCAACCGACCGCAGCCCACACTGCGCCGTTTCGCAGCCTGGAGCAGCGGCTGGGCGCCTCACCCCGCCGAGGCGTCTTGCGGACCGCCCGGTTCGAAGTCCTTGGCCAGGTCTGCACCCAACGCGGGCAGCAGTTGAATGGTCGGCAAGCGTGTCCATGCCTGCACCCGCTGATCGCCGGACCATGCTTCTTGCGCCACCGGAAGCAGCATGCTGCCAATGGCCCGGTTGCCCGTGGCCAGGCCCGCGCGCACGGCAGCACGGGTGGCTTGCCGCGCTGCCGAAGGGTCGCCCAGACGCAAGGCCACCCTTGCCTGGGCCGCCAGTGCGCTGGCGGCGGCGCCATCGTCGCCAGTGTCGTGCGCCCGCGCTCGAGCCAGATCGACTTCAGCCTGGGCCTCTTCCGTGCGGCCCAGGTCAGCGAGCACGCGCGCCAGTTCGGCGTGCAGGTAGGGCAGAAAGAAGGGAAACCCACAGCGTTTGCCGATGATCAGGCCTGCCCGCGCCCAGGGCAGTGCCTGTTCGGGCTGGCCGGCGGTGGAGTGGCTCTGCGACAGGTTGTAGTGGTTGTACATGCGCTGCACTTCGTCTCCGGCAGCCTGGTTCAGCAGCAGTGCTCGGCGCACGTGCTCGCGCGCCTTTTCTTGTTCGCCACACTGGATCAGCGCCATGCCCAGCGCATCCAGCAACACGGCCTGCAGGTTGCCAGCACCGCCGGGCTGCCGCAAGGCCAGCGCCTGCTCGAACAGCTTCGCTGCCTGGCGGCCATCGCAGGCGCGCCGCGCGGCATGCCCCAGCGTGCGCAGGCACATGGCGATGCCTATCGCCTTGTCAGCCGCGTGCAGTACATGCAGTGCAGCCTGCGCCAGGCCGCGGGCGCGCTCGTCTTCGTCCAGCCACAACAGGATCCAGGCCTGGTGCGCTTGCAGCATGGCACCTGCGACCGTATCGGGTCCGAAGCGTGCGGCTGCGTCGCCCAGCAGGGTTACCGCCTCGCTGCGCCGGCCGTCGACGACCGCGGTCCACTGGATGCGTGTCAGCGCCGCTTCCACGGCCACTTCGTCGCGTTGCCGCACCATGTAGTGCCAGGCTGCCAGCACGTTTTCGTTCTCCTGCGGCGGCAGCGGTTGGCGCTGCTCCAGCAGCGCCAGGTACCAGTCGGCATGTTGCAGCGCCAGCTCCTGCGCTGCTTCCAGCCTGGCCAATTTGCTGCTGGCGTGGTCGAGCACCAGCGGGTGCATGTCCAGCCTGCCGTCCGGGCTGGCGCGCAGCATCGACTTGTCGACCAACGCCGCCAGCAGCGGCAGCTCGACACCGGCCACCCGCGCCGCGGCCGTTCGGTCGAAGCCGCCTCTGAACACCGCCAGCGAGGCGTAGGCCTGACGCTCGGCCTGGGTCAGCAGCCGCCAGGACGATTCGAACACCGCGGTCGGCCCGCTGAGCGCTGTGGACGTGGCGCCGTCGGCGATGTCGCGCGCCAGTTCTTCGGCGGCCAGCACCCGCATCCAGGCGGCGGCCCATTCGATGGCCAGCGGCAGGCCGCCCACGCGCCTGCAGATGTTCACCACGGGCGTCAACGAACGGTCGATGTCGAAGCGGGGCTGCACCGCCCGCGCACGGTGTGCAAACAGCCGCACCGCAGGGCTGTTCAGCGCCTGCTCGCTGGTGCTGGAGCGTGCGGGAAAGTCCAGGCCAGCGAGTGGCAGGCAGCACTCGCCATCGATGTCCAGTCGCTCGCGCGACGTCACCAGCAGGCGCAGCCCGGGTGCGCTGGCCAGCAATTGGGGCACGATGGCGGCCGCGTCGATGACCGCCTCGAAGCCGTCAAGCACGAGCAACATCGACCGCGTTGCCAGCGCGCGCGCCAGCGCGAGGGCGGGGTCGGTGTGGGGAGGCAGGGCCAGGCCCAGGGTGTCGGCGACGCGCGCGGGCAGGGCGCCGGGTGTGCTCAGGTCGTCCAGCACCACCAGCGCGACGCCGTGCACGAAGTTCGGCGCCATCGCGTCGGCAGCATGGCGCGCCAGGCGCGACTTGCCTACGCCACCCGGCCCCAGGACGGTGACCAGGCGTGATCGGTCCAGCATCGCCTGCAGTTCCAGCAGTTCCTGTTCGCGCCCCACCAGCGACGACAGCGGGGACAGCTGTGATGAAACCTGCCGGCGAACATAGGCCAGGCCGGCGGTGTCCTGCGGGTCGGCGCACAGCAGTTGCTCGGCCAGTTCTGCCGCACGCCCGGGGGCGGCTTGTGCCAATGCCTGGGCGGCTGCGCTGCGCCAGCGCTGGTGGTGCAGCCGACGCTGCTCGCGCAGCCATTGCACGAAAGCTTCACTGGCGCCGGCCTGGTCGAGCCCCTGAAGCGGTGTGCCGAAGCCCAGTTGCGCAGCTTCTTGCCAGCGCGCGGCCAGGGAAGCGTCATCAAAGTTCGCCAGGTCGCTTCCGGCCTGCCAGCGCAGGCCTCCCGGGCCTTCTTCAAGCGTCACCAGGCTGCGCAGTTGCAGCAACACCTTGCGCAGGTTGGCACGCGCCTGCGCGCCACTGCGCTCGGGCCAGATCAGTGCCGCCAGCCATTCGCGCCTGACCCAGCCCTGGGCTGGCGAGGCCGCGCCGCCGCTGCCCAGCCACCCCAGCACCGCCAGCACCTGGTGCGCCCGGGTCGGGCCCAGCGGCTGCGGCGGTTCACCCGGCCTGTGTAGACATAGGTGACCCAGCAGTTGAAGCGTGGCGTCGGGCATACTTGGATGCTAAGCACTCGATGACGATGAGCAACCGGCCTGGCCCACCCGCCCGACCCGACCCGACCCAGGCGATCATTGAGGTTGCAGTTGAACGGCCCTCGTGAGGTGACTTCCGCGAGTTCATGCAAAGTCCCGCGGCATTGGTTGGCGCCCAGAGCTTGCACTGTCGTATCACCGCTTCAAGGCGCTGAATCTCGTTGAGCAAACACCCGCGGTGGGTGGCCTCGGCGTGCCCGCAGTCCCGGCCATCTGCTGCCGGTGGCGGCAGTCGGCCATCTGGCCGCCAACCTCAGCTCGTATCAGCGGGCTGCATGCGCGGTGGACGTCAAAGCCGCGCCATCAGCGCTTGCGCACTGCGCGCATTCGCGTGCTCGGGGCCCAGTTGCTTGCTCACTCGCTCGGCGCAAGGCGTCGCCAAGGCGCGCGCTTCGTCGCGCTGGCCGAGATCGAGCAACAAGTGGGCGCGTCCCAAGCAAAACATGTTGACTGCGTAATGCTCCTCGCCCAGCGTGGACATGGCGCCCGCGTGGGCCTCTGACGAATAGGGCAGTCCCAGGCGCGGCTGTCTCGCACGCAGATGGCTGCGGCCGAGGTTGTGCAAGGTCGTCAGCGTGTCTGGGTGCGTCGACCCGATGACGCGTCGCTGGACTTCGAGCAGCTCGCGATAGAGAACTTGCTCGGTATCGCGGTCGCCGCTGTCACCCACCGCCATCGCAAGGCTGTTCAAGACCGACTGCGACATGGCATGTTCGGCACCGAAACGCGCCTTCGCCCTGGTGTGCAATGTGCGCAGCAGTTCGCGCGCTTCGGCCGTGCGCTGGGACACCAGCAGTGCATCGGCCACGCCCCCGCCCAACGCGATCGACATCAATGCGTCCGGCCCTAAAGCCTGGACAGCCAGCGCGTGGCCTCGACGGAACAGCACTTCTGATTCGTCGATGCGGCCAACCAGCCGCAGCGCCTGCCCCAGTTCGTGCAGCGCTGCCAAGGTACGCGGGTGCCCGGCGCCAGCGTCGCGTTCAACCCGCTCCAGCATGTCGCGCAGCGTCGCCACCCCGCCTTCCAGATCACCCGTCTCAAGCTGCGCCGCGCCGAGATGCCCCAGCAAGGGGATGGTCGCCGATTCGGCCATCGGCTTTGGCCCGTCTGCGCGCGCGCGCAGCAGCTGCAGCGCAGCCACCGACGCCTTCGCATCGCCCTGCAGGCGCAGCAATCCCGCTGCGATCACGTCGTGCTCGAACTTCATTTCGGCTCGGCGCGAGCCGGTATTCGGCAAATGACCAGCGGCCGCTTCCAGTGCTTGCGCGGCCGCAGCGTGATGCGAAAGCGCGATGTTGGCATCGGCCGCCGCCAGCCAGGCCGCAGCCCGTGTCTGTGCCGTGGCAGCCTCGCTGCGCGCGACAAGCGCCAATTCAAGGATCGCCGCCTCGTGCTGGCCCGTGCCGTGCAGCGAACGCGCCAGCGCCAGACGCACTGCCGCAGCCACGGCAGGCTGCTTCGCGAAGCGGTCGTCGATCCGGCCTTGCGCCTGGTGCAGCACGGTGCGAACGCTGGTGTCACGCGATCCGGAAACCAGCGGGTCTGCCGCAGCGATCAGGTCCTTCACCAGAAAGTCGCTGACGGACATGGCTGCCGCGGCCTGGCGTTCGGCCTCGTCGCGCGCATCGCGCACCTGCAGGTACAGCAGGCCGGTGCCCAGCGCAGCGGCCATCGAGACACCGCTCAAGGCCAGCAGCCAACCGCGCCGAGCGCGGCTGCGCTGCAGCGCCTGGCGGACGAGCGCCGCTTCAGCGGCCGCGCGCTGCTCGGTCTGGCGCGCGGCATGCCGCTCTGGCAGCGCGCGCAGCCGCCGCCCCAGTTCTGCCGCATCGCCCAGCCGCCGCGCTGGCTCCTGGTCACAGCAGGCGGCCACGTCTTCGCGCAACAGCTCGTCGTCGAGCTCGCGTTCCCAGCCCGGGGCGAGGGGACGCTTCAAGTCGCCGACCGCCAGCTGGTACAGCAGCACGCCGAGCGCGAAGATGTCCGAGCGCACCGTCGGCGCTTGCCCGGCCACGACTTCTGGTGCGAGGTAGGCCCAGGTTCCTGATGTGGACTTGTCGGCGGCCAGGGTCTGCGTGAAGCCCATGCGCGTGATGTCCATCGCCTGCAGCCTGTCGGCGTCGAGCACGCGGCCACTGCCGAAGTCGCCCAGGCGCACGCGCGGCGCGCCGTTGGCGTCCAGTTCGATCAACACGTTGGCCGGCTTGATGTCCTTGTGCAGCACGCCGGCCGAATGCGCGGCAGCCAGGGCATCGGCCGTCTGCGCCACCAGTTCCAGCCGCGTGGCCAGGGGCACCGCGGCGGCACCGCCCGCCATGCGGGCCAGCCAGTCGCGCAAACTGCCTTGCGAGCAATGCGCCAGTTCGACGAAGTAGGGCGGCTCGCGCAGATTCCAGTCGATCACCTGCACGAAATCGTCGCGCGGGCCGAGCGTATCGCGCAGCAGGCGGTGCAGTGTGATCTCGCGCTTCAACTGCGCCATGCCCGCAGCGTCCAGCGCGAACTTGAACACGCGTTGCTCGCCCGACTTGGCATGCCGCGCCAGCCAGTTCTCGCCGCGCGCGCCTTCAAAGCGGCTGACCAGCTGCCAGTTCGGCCGCTGCGGTGGCGTGTCTCCAGCTTGCATCGTCGCCGGCCCGGCAGGGGGCGGCTCGGTCAGCATCGCCAGCCGCTCGACCGGTGCGACGAGCCGGTAGCCGAAGCCGTGCACTGTCTTCAACACGGCCTGACCGTGGTCGCCGATGGCCTGGCGCAGCTTGGCCACGCATTTGGTCAGCACCGACTCGGTGACCACCCGGTCGGCCCACAGCGCGTCCAACAACTCTTCCTTGGTGATGACTTCACCGGGGTGGCGCAACAGCCACATCAGCAGTTCGAGCGGTTTGCGTTCGATGGACACCAGGTTTCCACCGCGACGCAGTTCCAGCGTGGCCTCGTCCAGTTCGACATCGGCCATGCGCCAGCGCGACACGTCGCGCGGGGCGGTGTCGGTGGCTGCTGCAGGGTGGGCGGGTGGGTTCATGGGCCTGCGCATTCTTTTTGACAACTCATGACTTTCCTATCCCCAGGGCGATGGGAGGGCCGTCGGAAAAAGGTCGGGAATTCGCCGGGCTGCGGTCCGGACTGCAGCGATGCGATCGACGACGCTTGCCCCCACTGTCAACCGCAAGGAAGCCGCCATGAGATACCAATTGTTACGAGGCTTGGCCATGAGCCTGGCCATGACGCTGCTGAGCGCCTGCGGTGGCGGTGGCGACGGCGGCGGCGTTGACACCCCGCCACCGCCGCCGCCCGCGCAGCCAGTCGGCACCGCGTTGAAGGTACGGGTGGTGGATGTGCTGGGCTTCGTGAAGCCCGGCGCAACAGTCCGGGTGGCAGGCACGACCACGCCTGCAGCCACCACCGCAGCGGACGGCACGGTGCGCATCGAACTCGCCCCCGACACCGATTTGCTGCTCGAGGTGAGCCTGCCCGGACACACGCGGCAGTTCCGCCCGGTACGACTGGCTCGCGGCGAAAGCGCTTTGCTGGAAACGGCACTGATGGCGCGCGCGCCAGCGCTGACCTTGCCCGATGCGGCCGCAGGCGGTACGTTGGTAGGGCGCAACGCGGCGCGGCTGACGCTGCCGCCGGCCGCGTTGGTGGATGCCGTCACGGGCGCCGCGGTCACCGGCGCGGTTCAGGTGCAGATGACGCCCGTCAACACCAACTCGCACGAGATTCGCGCCTTCCCGGGCAGCATGCGCGCCATTTCGGGCAGCACCGAAGGCGTGCTGGCCACCTACGGGCCGGTCGAGTACATCTTCACGCAGGGCGAACGCCGGCTGGCGCTGGCCACCGGCCGGACAGCCGTGATCGAGATGCCGCTTTATGCCCGGCTCGATGTCAACGGCACGCCGCTGCGGGCTGGCGACAGGATGCCGGTCTGGTCGTTGAACCAGACCACCGGTGTCTGGTTGCAGGAAGGCGAAGGCACGATCGTGGCATCGGCCAGCGCCACCGGCCTGGCCCTGCGCGCCAACGTCACGCACTTCTCTTGGTGGAACCCGGACAAATTTGTCGAACGGGTCAACGTCACCGTGCAGTTCACCTTTCCGCCAGG
>JBBSCV010000205.1:0-7603 GCA_038249925.1 Burkholderiales bacterium | reverse complement strand
GTCGGTGCGCACCTGAAATTCCACCGCCGTGCCGAGCGGGCTGACCAGCGTGGTGTGCACGCTCTGATAGCCATTGGCCTTCGGGATCGCGATGTAGTCCTTGAAGCGACCCGGCACGGGCTTGTAGAGCTGGTGCAGAACACCCAGCGCGATATAGCAGTCGGTGAGCGTGGGCACGACGATGCGAAAGCCGAAGATGTCGCTCACCTGCGCGAAGCCGGCGTGCTTCTCTCGCATCTTGTGATAAATGCTGTAGATCGTTTTTTCGCGGCCACTCACCTCGACGCGAATCTTCTGCCGCGTGAAGGCCTGCTGCACTTCCTTCTGCACGCGGTCGACGATGTCGCGTCGGTGCCCGCGAGCGCGCTTGACGGCCTTGGCCAGTGCCGCGTAGCGCCAGGGGTACAGCATCTCGAAGCACAGCTCCTGCAGTTCGCGGTAGCTCTGGTTCAGGCCCAGGCGGTGCGCAATGGGGGCGTAGATGTCCAGCGTTTCGCGCGCAATGCGCTGGCGCTTGTCGGCCACCATCGCGCCCATCGTGCGCATGTTGTGCAGACGGTCGGCCAGCTTGATGAGGATGACGCGCACGTCGCGCGCCATCGCCAGCAGCATCTTGCGAAAGCTCTCGGCCTGGCCTTCCTCGCGGGTGTTGAAGTGCAGCTTGTCCAGCTTGGTCAGGCCGTCCACCAGGTCGGCGGTGGGCGCGCCGAACTTCTCGATCAGCTCGGTCTTCGTGACCCCCTGGTCCTCGATGGTGTCGTGCATCAACGCGGCCATGATGGCCTGCGCATCCAGTTTCCAGTCGGCACACAGGCCGGCCACTGCAATCGGGTGTGTGATGTAGGGCAGGCCGCTGGCGCGGAACTGGCCCAGGTGTGCGGCATCGGCGAACTTGTAGGCCTCGCGCACCAGCTTCAACTCGGCCTTGGAAAGATAGCCGAGCTTTTCCGTCAGCGCCGCAAACGAAGAAGCCTCGGCCAAGGGGCCGGCCTGTGCATGCACCAGCGGCGCGCGCTGCAGCCCTTGCAGGGCGGCAGGCAGCAGTTCAGCGGCCAGGGATCGCAGGCTCATAGCCCCGAATTTAGCGTGCTTTGTCTGCGCTGGCCGTGCGGCGGGACAAATGCAAACGGGGCCCCGCCGTCAGGCAGGGCCCCGTTGAAGAGGCGGGTGTCAGTGCGGGTTCAGACCGGCACCTTGCGCAGCATCTCGATGCCCACTTCGCCGGCAGCGATTTCGCGCAGCGCGGTCACGCCGGGCTTGTTCTTGGTCTCGATCTTCGGCGCGTGGCCCTGGCTCAGCATGCGGGCGCGGTAGGTGGCAGCCAGCACGAGCTGAAAGCGGTTCGGGATGCGGACGAGGCAGTCTTCGACAGTGATGCGGGCCATGGGTGCCTTCGGGGGTGGGTCAGATGGGGGTCTGTCGGAGCGGGTGTCAGATCAGACCCAACGCAGCAAAAACCTGCGAGCGGTTGCGCTGCTGCGCGGCGTACTTCAAGCGCTGCGAGTGAACGACCGTTTTCAAGTCGAACAGCGCCGCCTCAAACAGGCTGTTGATGATAACAAAGTCGAAGTGACGAGCCTGGGCGACTTCATGACGGCCATTGGCAAGGCGCTTGGCGATGACGTCCGGGTGGTCTTCGCCGCGGCGGTTCAGGCGCTGGGCGAGTTCGTCCCAGCTCGGCGGCAGGATGAAGATGAGAACCGCATGCGGGAACAGGCGCTTGATCTGCAGCGCGCCCTGCCAGTCGATTTCGAGCACCACGTCGTCGCCATGCTGCAATCGCGCCTCGATGGCCTTGCGGCTGGTGCCGTACATGTTGCCGTGAACCTCGGCGTGCTCGAAGAAGTCGTTGTTCTCGACCATGGCGCGGAACTCAGGCTCTGAGATGAAGCGGTACTCGCGGCCGTCGAACTCCTGCCCGCGCGGCTCGCGCGTGGTGTGGCTCACCGAAACGGCCAGTCGTGAATCGAGTTCCAGCAGCGCCGTGACGAGGCTGGACTTGCCAGTGCCGCTGGGCGCGGCCACGCAGAAAAGGTTGCCTGGGGTTTCCATGACGCGATTTTCGCCCAAGCCGGCTCGGCGGGGGTGCGGTGTACTCACGCGGGCTGCGTCCGGGTTTGTCCTCTGTGGTCCTGGCTTGTCGGTGGCGTGTCATTTGCTTATCGTGCCTTTACGACGTTAGCTCAGGAGGGCAACTTGAAGACGAAGAAGTTTGCGGCTGCAGCCGCAGTGACTTGCTTGCTGGGCGCGGCGGGCGCGGCGCAGGCCCAGGTTGCCCTGGCAGAGGGCTTCAATGACGTTTCGGCGCTGGCCAGCGCGGGCTGGACCTTCCGGAACACCAGCACCTCGCCGGGCACGAACTGGTTCCAGGGCAACCCGGGCATCTTCGCCGCTCAATCGGGCGCCCCCGATGCCTACGTCGCCGCCAACTACCTGGGCACCACCAGCCTCAGCGGCGCGGTCAGCACCTGGCTGATCACGCCCCAATTGGTGCTGGACGCGACCAGCACCGTGTCCATGGTGGTGCAGGTGGGTGGCGATGGCTTCCTGGACACGCTGCAGGTGATGCTCAGCACCACCGGCACGGCCCCGGGCGATTTCTCCCCCATCGGCAGCTTCAGCGCCAGCGCCAACGCGGGCTGGGTGCCGCTCAGCTTCTCGACCTTGCTGACGGGCACCAGCCCGGCTTATGTGGCGCTGCGTTATGTCGTCGACGACGTCGCGGTCAACGGCAACTACCTGGGCATCGACAACCTCGTCGTCACTGCCGTGCCTGAACCCGTCACGGCGCTGCTGTTCGGCCTGGGCCTGGCCGGTCTGGCCGGTGTGCGGGCCCGCCGACGTCTTGCTGTTTGAAGGAGCCCCGACCATGAGCCTTTCCTCCAACTTCATGCGCGGTGCCTTGCTGGCAGCGCTCGCGCTCGGCCTGCTGGCCAGCGCCCACGCGCAGCGCGTGGTGCGCGACGCCGTCACAGGCCAGATGCGCCCGCTGACCGGCGCCGAAGCCAAGCAGCTCGATGACCTCGACCGCGCGATGCGCAGCCGTGTGCCTCTCGGCCTGCTGACCGGCAAGCCCAACCCGCAGCCCGTGCGCATGCCCGATGGCTCGGACTTTCTCGAGTCCACCGATGCCGACCTGAACTACTCGGTCGTCGTGAAAGGGGCCGACGGTCGCCTGGCCCACCGCTGCGTGGCCAACCCCGAACTGGCCGAACGCCTGGCCCGCGGCACCCTGCCGCCCTTCGCCCGCAACTACATGGAGCGTCTGAATGACGAGCGCTGACCGCACCGTTTCCCTGCTCAAGCCACTGGGGGCCGGCCTCGCATTGCTGGCCGCGATCACGGTTCAGCCTGCCTTTGCGGCGGCCACCATCGTCGTCAACTTCACCAACACCGGCACGGTGGGTTACAACGACCCCACACCCGTGCTGCCCGTGGGCGGCAACCCCGGCACCACGTTGGGCGAGCAACGCCGGCTCGCCACCCAGCATGCCGCCAACCTGTGGGCCGCCACGTTGACGAGCAATGCCACCATCCGCATCAACGCGCAGTTCACGGCGCAGTCCTGCACCGAGACAGGGGCGACGCTGGGCAGTGCCGGCCCGATCGGCAACTTCCGCAACTTCCCCGAGGCTCCGTTCCAGGACACCTGGTACCCCTCGGCCTTGCGCAACAAGCTGGCCGGCAACGAAGCACAGCCGGGCAATGCCCAGCTGCAGATCAACTTCAACGTCAACCTGGGCACGCCGGGTTGCCTGTCGGCCAGCCCCTGGTACTTCGGCATCGACAACAACCCGCCGCCGGCCGCCATCAACCTGGTGGTGGTGCTGCTGCACGAATTCGGCCACGGCCTGGGCTTCACGGTCGGCCCGACCAGCGGTCAGACGGGCGCACGCAGCCAGGGCAGCCCGTCGATCTGGGAACGCTTCATGGTCGACAACCAGACCGGGCTGACCTGGTTCGAGATGACGAGCAACGCCCAGCGCGCGGCATCGGCCATCGGCATCGACCGTCTGGTCTGGGCCGGCCCGAATGTCGTCAACGCCGTGCCGTCGGTGCTTCGCCAGGGTGTCGCCACGGCCAGCATCACCGGCCCTGCGGTGCGTTCGCCGCTGACGGTCAACGTGGGTGAAGCCTCGTTCGGCCCGCCGATCACGGCCACCTCCGTCACCGGCGAAGTGGCGCAGCTCGTGGACCAGCCCGATGGAAACACCGGGCTGGCCTGCCAACCCCTTTCAGGAACCAATGCCCGCGCCGTGCAGGGCAAGATCGCGCTCGTCGACCGTGGCGTTTGCAACTTCATCGTCAAGACGGCAAACCTGCAGGCGGCAGGCGCTGTCGGCATGCTGGTGGCAGACAACGTCGCGGCCCTGCTGCCGCCCAATGTGGGCGGCGTGAACCCCGCGGCCACCATCGTGAGCGCCAGTGTGCGCCAGGTGGATGGCAATCTCATCAAAGAGCAGCTCAAGCGCCGGGCCCGCACCTCCACCGGGGTTTTCGTGACCTTGGGGCTGACGGGCACCCAGTACGCAGGCGCTGACCAGCTGGGCCGGATCAAGCTCTTCGCGCCCAACCCGTTCCAGGGCGGGTCCTCGGTGTCGCACTTCGATGTGACGGCCTTCCGCCATCAATTGATGGAGCCGGCCATCAATGGCGACCTGACACAGAGCGTGCTGCCGCCGCAAGACCTGACCTTCCGTCTGTTCCAGGACATCGGCTGGTAGCCACCAGATCTTTTCCTTGCGCAGGCGAACCCCGCTCCGGCGGGGTTCGCCGTTCTACGGTGTGACACCGTTTTCTGGTCGAGTGACCGTTCTGCATTGAAAGCAGCCCGCCAGCTCAGACGCCGTCGCGAATGACGCGGCAACCCTCGATGTCGAAACTGAATTCGCCCAGCGTCAGTGCGGTCTGGTCACGCAGGCCGGCCGCGAAGGCCAGGAAATGTTCGAGGTCGGCGAAGTTGCTCGCGATGCCGAACGAGACGCGCAGCGCGCCGGCGCTCTTGCCGCGCCGTTGCATCAGTTGCGCGAAGCGCGCCAGCGAAATCTCGCCGGCTTCTGCCGCCAGGCCGGCGCGCATGTCTTCTTCGGTCAGGGCCTCGGCCGTTTCGCCGGCGCCGGGGTTGCAGAAGCAGCCCGTGCGCAGCGAAATGCCCTGCGCGCCGGCCAGTTCTTCCAGCCGGCGGTAGTCGAGCAGCCGGCCCTCGGGGTCGTGGAAGTTCATCGTCACGGTGCCGCCGCGGCCCACGGTCGTGGCCGGGCCGTACAGGCGCACCATCGGCCGGCCGTTGCTGTGGCGCAGTGCCAGCAACTCGGCGAGCAGCCAGTCGGTGAGGCAGCGCACGCGGGTCTGTATGGCGTCCATGCCCACGCGCTGCAAGTGGCGCAGGCCGATCTCGACCGCCGGAATGCCGAGGTAATTCAAGCTGCCGTCTTCGAAGCCGGCCTCGCCGGGCGACAGCACGTGCATGGCGCCCTGCGCGGTGGCGAAGTTCACCGTGCCGCCGGCAAACCAGGGCCGCTGCAGCCGCGCCAGCGCCGCCTTGCGCACCAGCAGGCAGCCCACACCCGTGGGGTAGCCGAACATCTTGTAGAAGGACAGCGCCACGAAATCGGGCTGCACGGCTTGCAGGTCAAGCCGGTTGGTGGGCACGTAGGCTGCTGCGTCCAGCAGCACCAGCCAACCGGCGGCCTGCGCCTGCGCCACAAGTTCCAGCGCGTGCTTGACGCCGGAGAAATTCGACTGCGCGGGAAAGGCCAGCAGGTGAGGGAGGCCTGGCGCCGCCTGCGCCAATGCGCTGGCCATCGCAGCGGTGTCGATGCGCAGCTCGGGCCGGGTCAAGGGTGCATAGTCGACCTGGGCGCCTTTGGCGAGTGCGAACTCGCGCATGCCGTTGACGGAGTTGTGGTTGTCGGCCGTCATCAACAGCCGCGAGCCGGGTACGAATGGGAAAGCCTCGGCCACCAGCTTCAGCGCGCCAGAGGCGTTCGGCGTGAAGATCGCCGTGTACTCGCCCGCGGCGTTGAAGAAGTCGAGCACTGCGGCGCGCGCGCTTTCCACGCGCTGCGTCATCGCGCTGGAACTCGGGCTTGCCGAATGCGGGTTCCCGAAGACGTTGTCGGCCAGCATGTCGGCGTGCTCGCGCACCTGCGAAGCGGCATGCAGGCTGCCGCCGGTGTAGTCGAGGTAGACCTGCCGCTGCGCGTCCAGGCGGCCGTATTCGCGGTCACGCAGGCCGTCCACGGCGGCGGAGGCGTAGTCGGGATGGGCGGCGATGAATTGATCGAAGGGCGACATCAGGACGAGTCTATGGGCAGCTGTGACGGGCGAGCGCTTCGGGGCGGGGCAGGGCAGAGCAGGGCCCGGGTGTCATGCCGGGTTTCATGCCGGCAGTCATGCCGGCAGTCACGCCGTCGGCCGGTGCAGGTATTTGCCACGCGGTTTGCCCAGCACCTGGCCGTCTTCGAAGATCTTGCTGCCGCGCAGGAAGGTGGCGTCGACCCGCGCCGACAGTTCCAGGCCTTCGAAGGGCGTGTAGCCCTGGGCCGAGGGCGAGCCCGCGGCGGCGATCTGCCAGGTCTTCGCGGGGTCGACGATGGCGATGTCGGCTTCATGCACCACATTGCCGTGGGGGCGCACGACGCGCACGTTCTTGATGAGCAGGCCGTAGTCGGGGCTGCTCATGGGGCATTCTCTGGTGGGCGTGGTTCGATGGGGTCGGGCGTGGCCCAGATCCAGGGCCGACGTTGGCGGTCTGCAGTCTCGAAGGCCTCGATGGCGCTGCGGTGTTGCCAGGTCAGGTCGATGGCGTCCAGGCCGCCGAGCAGTTGCTTGCGGTCGTGGGTGTCGATGGTGAAGGGGTGCGTGGTGCCGCCCGGCTCTTGAACGGTGCAAGCCGTCAGGTCCACGCACCAACCGGCCGGCTGCAGCGTGGCAGCGGCTGCGAGCGCGGCCACGGTGGTGGCGGGCAGCACCACCGGCAGCAGGCCGTTGCGGATGCAGTTGTCACGGAAGATGGCGCCGAAGCCGGCGGCGATGACGCAGCGGATGCCGAATTGCGCCAGCGCCCACACCGCCATCTCACGCGAGGAACCGCAACCGAAATTGGCGCCGGTAATCAGGATGCTGGCCTGCCGGTAGGGCGCCTGGTTCAGCACGAAATCGGCGGCCTCGGGCCCGCCTGGTGCGGTGTAGCGCCAGGGTGCGAAGAGCTTGGCACCGTAGCCCTCACGCGCCGGCGAGGTGATCTCGCGCGACGGGATGATGACGTCGGTGTCGACGTTGTCGCGCAGCAGCGGTGCCGCCACGCCTTCGATCCGCTTTACCGCTTCCATGGCTTCAGCCCATCACTCAAGCCCATCCTTCAAGCCCATCATCCAAGCCGATCACCCGCGGATCGGCAATGCAGCCGGCCACGGCCGAAGCAGCGACGGTGGCCGGGCTGGCGATGTGCGTTCGTACGCCCGGCCCCTGACGGCCTTCGAAATTGCGGTTGGTGCTGCTGATGACGCGGCGGCTGCTGCCTTCGGCAAAGTCGAAGCTGTCGCCGCCGGAGAAGAAGCACAGCGAACAACCGCTCAGCCGCCATTCGAAGCCGGCGTCC
>JBBSCV010000204.1:0-7630 GCA_038249925.1 Burkholderiales bacterium | reverse complement strand
CACGCCCATGCACATCGATCCCACCATCTTCAAGGCCTACGACATTCGCGGCATCGTCGGCAAGAACGTCGATGAAGCCTTCGCCGAACACCTGGGCCGCGCGTTCGGCAGTGAAGCCTTGGCCGCCGGAGAAAAAGCGGTGGCGGTGGGCCGTGATGGGCGCGTCTCAGGCCCGAAGCTGGCGGCGGCGCTGATCCGTGGTCTGAAGAGCACGGGCCTGGACGTGGTGGACATCGGCATGTGCACCACGCCCATGCTGTACTACGTCGCGGCCACGCGCGGCAAGCATGGCTGCAGCAGCGGCGTCATGGTCACGGGCAGCCACAACCCCAAGGACTACAACGGCTTCAAGATGGTCATGGCCGGGCGCGCCATCTATGGCGACGACATCCAGAAGCTGCGCCTTCGCATCGAGTCCGAGACCTACACCGCCAAGCGCGGCCGCAGCGCCAAGATGGACGTGCTGGCCGAATACACGCAGCGCATCGTGGGCGACTGCAAGCTGGCGCGACCCATGAAGATCGTGGTCGACAGCGGCAATGGCATCCCCGGCGCCAGCGCGCCGGGCATCCTGCGCGCGCTGGGCTGCGAAGTGATCGATCTCTACAGCCGAGTCGACGGCGATTTTCCGAACCACCACCCCGACCCGAGCAAGCCCGAGAACCTGGCCGATCTGATCAAGGTCGTGCGCGCGACCGATGCCGAACTCGGCCTCGCCTTCGACGGCGATGGCGACCGCCTGGGCGTGGTCACCAAAGACGGCCACATCATCTACCCCGACCGCCAGGTGATGTTCTTCGCACGCGACATCCTCAAGCGCAACAAGGGCGCGACGATCATCTTCGACGTGAAGTGCAGCCAGCGCCTGCCGGTGGCCATCAAAGAGGCGGGCGGCAAGCCGCTGATGTGGAAGACCGGGCACTCGTTGATCAAGGCCAAGCTGAAGGAAACCGGCTCGCCGTTCGGCGGTGAAATGAGCGGCCATCTCTTCTTCGGCGAGCGCTGGTATGGCTTCGACGACGCGATGTACACCGCAGCGCGCCTGCTCGAGATTCTTTCGCGCAGCAAGAACCCGAGCGCCGAGCTCGACGCGCTGCCCACCAGCTTCAACACGCCCGAGCTCAACGTGCCCTGCGCCGAAGGCGAGCACCATGCGGTGGTGGCCGAGTTGCTGGCGCGCACGGCAGACGGCCGGTTGACATTCGAAGGCGGTGATGTCTGCACCATCGACGGCCTGCGCGTGGACTTTGCCGACGGCTTCGGCCTCATCCGCGCCAGCAACACGACACCGGTGCTGGTGCTGCGTTTCGAAGGCCACACCGAGGAAGCGCTGCACCGCATCGATGTCCAGTTCATGGCCGCACTGCGCAGCGTGAAGGCCGACGCGCAGGTGGCTGCCGCTGCGCACTGACCGCTCACGACGCCGGAGCGTGAGGTGAGCGAGCCGCTGGCGCGCGCAGCCTATGCGCTGCTGCTGCGCGCGGCAATGCCGCTGTACTTTTTGCGACTGTGGTGGCGTGGCCGCCGAGAGCCCGCCTACCGCGAGCACTGGCGCGAACGGCTGGGTCTGCCCCCCGTGCCTGGCGTGCAGCCCCTGCCTGGCCGGCTGTGGCTGCATGCCGTTTCGCTGGGCGAAACCCTGGCTGCCGCACCGCTGGTCCATGCCCTGCGTGACCAGCACCCCGGCCTGCGCCTGCTGCTGACGCACAGCACCGCCACCGGCCGTGAAGCCGGCACCGCGCTGCTGCGCGACGGTGACGCGCAGGCCTGGTTGCCCTACGACACTCCCGGCGCCGTGCGCCGCTTCCTGCGCGCCCACCGTCCCGCAGCGGGCGTGGTGATGGAAACCGAGATCTGGCCCAACCTGCTGCACGCGGCGCAGGCCGCCGGTGTGCCCATGGTGCTGGCGAATGCGCGCCTGTCTGCACGCAGTGCGACCAAAGGCGAGCGGCTGGCTGTGCTGCTGCATGCGGCACTCGCCCGTTTCAGCGGGGTGCTGGCGCAGACCGAAAGCGACGCGCAGCGCTTGCGCGAGGCCGGTGCGGATCAAGTGCGGGTGATGGGCAACCTGAAGTTCGACATTTCGCCCAGGCCTGAACTGCTGATGCGCGGGCGGGCCTGGCGCGCGGCACTGGGCCGGCCGGTGGTGCTGGCCGCTGTCACGCGCGAAGGCGAAGAGGCTGCGTTGCTGGCGGTCTGGGCAGCGCAGGCAGCGGCACCCCACACGACGTCAGACGCGACCTCACGCGGGCCGGCAGGCGGGCCGCCGCCCAGGCCGCTGCTGCTCATCGTGCCGCGCCACCCGCAGCGCTTCGACGAAGTGGCCGGTCTGGTCACGCAGGCGGGCTGGCGGCTGCAGCGGCGCAGCGAATGGGGCGAAGCGCCGCCGGCCGAGGCCGCCGAGGCTGATGTCTGGCTGGGCGACAGCCTGGGCGAGATGGCGCTGTACTACGGCTGTGCCGATGTGGCCTTGCTGGGCGGCAGTTTCGCGCCGCTGGGCGGACAGAACCTCATCGAGGCGGCGGCCTGCGGCTGCCCGCTGTTGATGGGCCCGCACACCTTCAACTTCGCGCAGGCCGCCGTCGACGCGCTGGCCGCGGGCGCCGCAGAGCGTGCAGTCGACCTGCCCGCAGCCGTGGCTCGTGCGTTGGCGCTGGCAGCGGGTGAAGCGCAGCCGGCACGGCTCGCGATGGCCGCACGGGCACTGGCGTTTGCGCAGGCTCACCGAGGTGCAGCGGCCCGCATGGCTGCCGCGGTTCAAACATTGATCGAATGCGCGTCGAGCAATGATAGAAGGGGCAGAACGTCGATCGAGCGCTGAGCGTCCGTCAGCGGTTCGTACTGGGAAGTTCTGCCGGAATCTTTTCGGCCCATGTGCGGTCGAGCTCGCGGCGGCTGTCGACTTCAGCCACATCGCGGCAGCGTGTCACGGCCATGCGCAGCCCGGTGGGAACCTCGCGCGTGCAGACCACACGCGGACTGCCGGCAGCGCCGCCCGCCGCATCGGCGCTGGCCACTTGCTGACCGGCATAGGACGGCGGTTGGATCAGTTGCGGCGGCGTGTGTTCGCAAGCGGCCAGCAGTGCAGCGGCGCCGGTCAGGGTGAGGGTGATCAGAACTTTCATGCAAGGGCTCAAGTGGTGGCAGGTTTCAGGTGGCAGGCGGCAGGCGGCAGGCGGCAGGTGGCAGGTGCGGCAGGCCGCGAGCATACGGCCACCGCGCCTTCGCCGCACCTGCCCCTAAGGGCGCAGCAGGTCCAGCGCAGGCAGGCCGCCGCTGCCGGGCAACACGCTGCGGTCGAGCGTTGCGCGGGCGATCTGCAGGTGCTCGGCGAGCAGGCTGCGCATCACCGCGCGCAGGTCGGTGGTGATGCGCAGGTCGCGGCCTTCGAAGCGCTCGGCCTTCGTGAGCCCCGGCCAGTCGGCCAGCACACGGCCGCCGCGAACCGCACCGCCCAGCACGAAGGCCGCGCCACCGCTGCCGTGGTCGGTGCCCTGGGTGCCGTTGGGCGCCACCTCGCGGCCGAACTCGGTGGCCACCAGCACCACGGTGCGGCCCCAGGCGCCGCCAGCTTGCAGGCCGTCGCGCAGCGCGGCCAGCAAGGCGTCCAGCGTGCGCAGGTTGTTGGACAGCGCGCCGTTCGGCTGCGCCTGGTTGATGTGCGAGTCCCAGCCGCCCAGTTCCAGCACCGCGACCTGGGCGCCGCGCTGCAGGAATTCGGCCGCCTTGCGCGCCAACTGCACGGGCGCGTTGCGGGCGCCGCCGGGGCCAGCGCCGCCCGCGCCCTCCTTCATGCCTGAAGTCATGCCCGCATGCATGCCCGCATTCATGCCTGAATTCATGCCTGAGGCCATGCCGCTGTCTTCACGCAGGCCACGGGCGCGCGTCAGCGCCAGCGCCAACTCGGCATCACCGCGGTACAGTACTTCCAGCCGCGCCACGAGGTCGGCCGATGGCTCGGGCAGCATGCTCGGCGCCCAGGTGTCCACCGCAGACGGGCCGCGCAGCACCAGTGGTACGGCAGTCTCCAGCGCCACCGCGCGCAGCGCCGTGCCGGGCAGCGCGCGGCCCAGCCAGCCGGTGCCCAGTTCGTAGGGCCGGCTGCCGCCGCTTTCCAGCACCTGCTGGGCGTCGAAGTGGCTGCGTTCCTTGTAGGGCAGGCCGGTGGCATGCACCACCGCCAGCTCACCCTGGCCGTACATCGCATGCAGCTGCGGCAGCAAGGGGTTCAGCGCGAAGGTGCTGTCCAGCATCAGCGGCGCGCCGGCAAACTGTGCCAATGCGCCGCGTGCGTCGGCAAAGCCGGGGTCGCCGATGGCGGGCACGGCGGTCAGGCCGTCCATGCCACCGCGCAGGATGACGAAGACGAAGCGGCGCGGGTTGCCGGCTGCGCCAGCTGCGCCCACCGACGAGGCTGGCGCGGCCGCGATGCTCAGGCTCGCCCAGGGGGCGCTGGCTCCGGCTGCAGCGCTGGCCAGGGCGGCGCTCAGCAGTTGGCGGCGGGTGCTCATGGGTTTCTCCTCTGCAATGGGTGTCAGCGGCGCTGGAATTCCGGCGCCAGCAACAGCAGCGCCAGCGCTTGCGGGCCGTCGGCGGCGCGTTCGATGTGGCGGGCCGTGTCTGGCTGCAGCAGCGGGCCCAGCGCGGCCTCCCCGAGGCGGCGCGCGTCCACATGGCGGCCGACGCGGTCTGCAGCACGCGTGGCCCATTCGACGCGTTTCCACACCGCGTCGGGCCCGAGCCATTCTTCGCTGCGGTCGGGCCAGCCGGCGGGTGAGGGCGCAGCCTGCACACGTTGCCCCAGCGCTGCGATGCCGCCGTCGGCATTGCGCTCGAAAGGGCGCTCGCCCAGGCCGAGCAGGCGAACGCTGCTGATGACGAACTCTTCCGGCGTCTTCAACTTGGCCGGCTGCAACGCCCAGGCCTCGGGTGCATCGACCAAGGCGCGCATCACCACGGCCAGATCGCCGTCGCTGTGCCGCCATGCAGCTTCCAGGCGCGCCACCAGGGCCGGCGGTGGCTCGTCAGCCACGAAGTGCCGGGCGAGCTTGGTGCACACGAAGCGCGCGGTGGACGGGTGCTGCGCCAGGCCGTGCAGCACGGCGGCCAGCGCGTCGGGCCCTTCGGCATGACGCCGGCCCAGCAAGGTCTTGGGCCCGGGCTGGTGGAAGGCGGGCTCGAAGCGTGTGGCTGCGGCGCGGTTGTCGCTGCTGTTGCCATTGCCGCTGTTGTTGCTGTTGTCGCCTCTGCTGTCGCCGCCGCCGCTCTCTTCCGCAGCCAGTTCACGCACCGGCACACGCCAGCCGGTCAGCACGGCGGCGAAGGCGGTGACGTCGGCCTGGGTGTAGCCGCCCCAGCCGCCATAGGGTGCGCCGCCGCCCGCGACGCCAGAGGCGGCGCTCCCGCTGTTCGCGCCCAGGGTGTGCAGCTCCAGCACCTCGCGCGCCAGGTTTTCATTCAGGCCGGTGATGCGCGGGCCGGGTGGCCCCTCTTGGCGCGGGCTGCGTGACTGCCGGAGCGACTGGCGGCGCACGAACGCAGAGTCGGGGCCGGCCGAGCGGTCGTTGTCCAGATAACGCAGCATCGCCGCGTGGGTGACGGCGGCGTGCAGCAAGGTTTCAAAGCGGCCGGCAATGTGCGGGCGTATGGCTTCGCGCTCGAACGCGCCCACCAGGCCGCGCGTGGTGTTCTTGACCAGCGACACGGTGAAGTGGTTGGCCCAGAACAGCACCAGTCTTTCTGCGAAGGGCCGCTGGCTGGTGGCGGCGGTGGCCAGGCGGGCTCGCGTGTCGTCCTGAACCGCGCGGCGCAGCGGCTCGAAAGGCACGAAGTCGGCCGCCACTCTGGGCGCGCCGGGCATGGGGGCCATGCCGGGATCGGCCATCACCATCGGCTGCGCATCGACCGGCCGACGCTGGCGTTGGCGTTGCAGGAACTGGATGTAGAGCCGCACCCCTTCGGCACCACTGACCAAGCCTGTGCCGCGCTGCGCATCGGCCGGGCCCAGCTGGGCCAGCAGCCAGCCGCGCGAGTCGCTGCCGATGTGGGACAGACCGGCCTCGGCCAGGCCGAAACGGTGGGCGGCGATGGCTGCGGCCGCTGTGGCGCTGGGCGTCATGGTGTCTGCGTCATGGGATGAGGTCCATGGCGCGCAGTGTCGTGCGGTGCAGCCCCGGGCCGCATGTACGCGGCGTTGGTGCCGCGTAAAGAACGGTTTACCTGGCCAGCAGGCGGGTCAGGGCATCCACATCCGCGGGCGCCAGCTGGCCGGCGGCCTGGCGCAGGCGCAGGCTGCCCACCAGCACGTCGTAGCGCGCCCTGGCCAGGTCACGCTGGGTCTGGAAGAGCTGGGTCTGGGCGTTCAGCACGTCCAGGTTCACGCGCACGCCGACCTTGTAGCCCAGCTGCGTGGCTTCCAGCGCCAGCTTCGAAGAGCTCTCGGCGGCTTCCAGCGCCTTGACCTGCGCCAGCCCCGACTGCACGCCGAAGTAGGCTGCGCGCGTGTTCTGAACGACGCCACGGCGTGCGGCTTCGAGGTCGTTGCGCGACTTCTCTTCCAGCGTCAGCGTTTCCTTGATGCGGTTCTGCACGCTGCCGCCGGTGTACAGCGGCCAGTTCATCTGCACGCCCACGCTGCCGGTGGCGCTGGTGCCGGTGCTGCGGTTCAGGTTGGGCAGGCTGCCGCGGTTGTCCGCGGTGCCGAGCGAGGCCACGGCATCGACGGTGGGCAGCCCACCGGCGCGGGCCTTGGCGGTTTCCAGCTGCGCCACTTCAAGCCCGATGCGTGCGCGGCGCACGGCAGGGTGGCTCTGGTCGGCCAGCGTCACCCATTCCTCGGGGTTGGCGGGGATGGGACCGGGCAGCACCACGGGCGTCAGCAGCGGGTCGGGGTCCACACCGGCACGGCCCACCTGCGTGTCCAGCGCCAGGCGCTTGATGCGAAGGTCGTTCTCGGCAGCCAGTTCCTGTGCCGTTGCAAGGTCGAAACGCGCCTGCGCTTCGCGGGTGTCGGTGATGGTGGCGGTGCCGACTTCGAAGTTGCGCTTGGCCGAGGCCAGCACTTCGGTGATGGCGGTCTTGTTGGCGCGTGTGGTGGCCAGCGTGTCTTGCGCGGCAAGCACGTCGAAGTAGGCCTGCGCCACGCGGATGATGAGGTCCTGCTCGGCGGTTTCCAGGTCGGCCTGCGCGGTGATGAGCGACTTGCGCGCCTGCTCGACGGCCACGCCGTTGGCGCGATTGAACAGCGGGTAGCGCCCGGTCAGTGAACCCGAGAGCGCGTTCGTGCCCAGACGGCGGCTGTTCGGCGGGTCGGTCTGCGTGGCGTTGGCGTTGGCAGTGGCTGCCAACGAAGGGCGCAGCAGCGCTTCACTTTGCGCGACGCGGAATTCCACCGCGGCGGCGTTGGCCTTGGCCGCCAGGTAGGTGGCATCGAAGCCCCGTGCGGCGGTGTAGAGCTCCTGCAGGCTTTGCGCCGAGGCCAGGTTGGGCAGCAGCAGCGCGGCGGCCAGGGGCGTGAAGACGGCCAACCGGCTCGTGACGGTGAAACGCATGCGAAGTTCCTCGGGTGTTGTCAGTGGCCGCTGCCATGGCCGAAACGGCGCACAGCGGCAGCGGCGGCCCTGGCGCGGAT
>JBBSCV010000203.1:0-7803 GCA_038249925.1 Burkholderiales bacterium | reverse complement strand
TGTCGGCGCAGATAGGCGCGGGGCTGGAGTCGCTGTTCCACGAAGGCCACTACGACGACGCGGCGTCCCACCTGGTCACCAACCAGATGTTGGTCGACGCGGCCGGCGACTTCAAGAAGTTCAATCCCGAGCAGCAGGCCACCATCATCGAAGCCTTCCGGAAGGCACGTTTCGCCGACGAGCCGGTGGCCCCGGGGCCGTACCCGAAGGTTGCGCTGGTCGGCAACCGCAACCCGCCGCTGGAGCTGCTTCTACCGTATGCACGGGTGGTGAACCCGGCGCTGCGCTCGGGCCCCACGGTGCGCCGTGCACGCCAGGCCGTGGCCATAAAGCAGCGGCCTGTCACGCGCGCGGCCTGAACGCGCGGCCCGAAGGGGTTCGAGTGCGGCGCAAGCTGAAGCAGCGCTGCCAAACATAGCGCTGGCGACGATGGCTTTTCTGGTTCGGTGGCCTTACCGTCAGAGGCACTTCTTGCCGCCCGCCACGCCTGCGCGTGCAGGTGCGGCAGGGTCAGCGCACACGGAGAGCCGATGGCGACGCCAAAGAAAGCTTCAGTGACGACACCCAGGCCGCGGCTCGCACGAGCGCAGCCCAAGCGGGCGCAGCAGCCTCGTGCACCGCGGTTGACACCACCACCCGCGCCTGCGGGTGCCCTCGATTCCGCCCTCAAGTTCGAACACGACGCTTGCTTTGCCAACCTGCGCTTCGTTGCGGACACCTGGCGCGATTTCGAGCCCGTGGTGCAGGAACTGGCCTTGACCTTCCCGGTTGGCGGCTGGGGCCGCATCGAGGAAGCGGCGATGGAGTGGGTGTATGTGGCCCGCAGCCGGCGGCGCTGGCTGGCGACTGGCGAAAGCCAAGACGAGCACAACGCGCGCGCCGCCGCGCTGCTCGCCAGCTGGGGCGTGAGCCCGGGCAAGCTGCAGAGTCTGGCGCGCGCTCACCTCGTGGAGGTGGCGATGCTCGCCAGCGACAGTGATGATGGGGGTTGGTCGCTTCGCGTTTTGCCGTGGGAACACCTGATTTCCGCTGCCACCAGCCCTTACCGTCACGGCGACCCGATCACCGTCATTCGTTCGATGCAGGTCGACCGGTCTCGGCCGCGGCCAGCTCGCGCCGTGGCGAAGCCTCCCGCGCGCGGCAGGCTGCGGGTGCTCTACGTCGAAAGCGCACCGGGCGAGGCAGGCACCTTGCGCAGCTTCAAGGGGCAGCGTGAATTGGTCGCAACCTACCTCGTTGGCAGTGCGGCGGGCGCCGGCGTCACGGTGCTGTACTCGCCCTCGGTGGCGGAGCTGACCGAAGCCATTGCCAACGTCAAGCCGCACATCGTGCATCTGACGGGCTTCGACGCCCATGAGTCGCGCCTGCGCACGACCGTCAACCGCATGGCCAGTGATGACCCGTCGTCGCTTGCACCCGCTCCCATCCCGGCGCCGCAAGAACTGCGCGATGGCTTTGTGCTCGCACAAGAGGATGGCCAGCCCGCGATCGTCAACGTGGAGAGCCTGGCCGTGGCGCTGACCGGCCGCGGCCGCTGGTTCCCTTGGATGGTCTGCTTCAACGTCGAGAATTCGAGCGCGCGCATGGCGGCCCGCGCGGTGCAGTTCGGCGTGCACGCGGCAGTCGCCATCCAGGACACGCTCGACGCTGCCCTGGCCAGCCGCTTCTACGGTACCTTGTACGCCGGGCTGCGCCGCAAGCTCGCGTTGTCCGAAGCTTTCCAGCGGGCTTGGCTCTCGATCCGTTCGCGCCCTGGGCAGCTGACGGGCTCCGGCGTCGTGCTGTGGACGGCCGGTCTCGAAGTGACGCCGCAAAAAGCCGCGCGCTCGCGGCCATCGGCCTGGGCCCCAACGGCCACACTGGTGCCCGAAGACCGCGCGGACGCTGCCGCGCTGGCGGCAAGGATCATGACCGAGATCGTTCCCTCACGCGAAATCAACTACGCGCAATTGCACAACGACGGCGCGTTGTTCGAGGCGTTCGCGATTCAGCCGCATCCAGACCACCTGTTCGAGTCGGTTGAAGTCAAGGTCACGCTGTGCGCCGGCTCGGAAGATGCGCAGTACCAGACGGTGCTCGACCTCACGGGCCAGCCGGTTGACCTGCGCAACGAGGTGCATGTGGCCCTCAGCGCGGCGCTGCTTCGGGGCCTGCACGAGGCGATCAGCACCACCGTCATCGTCGACATTCGCTGGGGCCGGCATGTCATCCACCGCAACACCTATCCGGTGCGGCTGTTGCCTTCTGACCAGTGGCGTGATGCGCTGCATGGCCGCTCTTGGCTGCCCTCGTTCATCTTTCCGCGCGATGCGGCCACCACGGCCATCGTCGGCCTGGCCACGGCCTACTTGCGCGTGCTGCAGGACGACCCTCAGGCCGGGTTCACAGGCTACGGCGCGCAGCACGAAATGCCGGGCTCGCCGGCAAACTGCCGCGGCGTCGACACCCAGGTCAACGCGCTGTGGTCGGCCATCGTCCACGAGTGGTCGCCGGCCTACATCACGCCGCCTCCAAGCTATTCGCTCGAACTCGATTCACAGCGTCTGCGCACGCCCAGCATGGTGGCGCACGAACGCCAGGGCACTTGCATCGACCTGGCGCTGATGTTTGCGGCAGCGCTGGAACTCATCGACGTGCGGCCGGTAATCTTCCTGCTGCACAACCACGCTCTGGTGGGCTACTGGCGCTCGCACCACTTTCACGAGCAGTTCCGCAAGGCCGAGCGCACGCCGGACACGCTGAAGGCGTTCATGACCACCGACGTGCACGTCAACAGCGTTGCCGGGTCACAACGCTTTCCCTGGGCCGTGGGCTCGGCGATGTTCCGCGAAGTGCAGATGGAAGTGCTGCTCGGGCGCCTGGTGCCTGTGGAGACCGTCTCGTTGACGCGCCGCGAGGGCTTTGCGACCGCGTGCGACATCGGAAAGCAGCGGCTGGGCAACGGCGAAGTCTTCGAGTTTCTGATCGATGTGGCCATCGCCCGCCGCAGCAACGTCACCCCACTGCCGCTGGCCTGACACACCCGACTGAAAGACCGAACTTCGAGCGGTCTCCATCTCTACCTTCAAGACCCCGATCGCACACCCTGGAGCCCTGGCATGACCATGACGATGACCGCCGAGCGCACCGCCGCCCTTGAACTTTTCCACGCCACCTCGAGTGCCGTCGGCGTGCAGGCCAGCGGCGCGCCTGCCACACCGGGCGCAGGGGGCAAGCGCGGTACTCAGCCGACGCGACTGCGCAGTGCCGACAACACCACGCCGGCCGACCCGCCCGTGATACCTATGACGCTGGTGCAAGGCAGCGACGGCCTGTACGACTGGCGCTTCGGGGACCCCGCGACGCGCGAGGGCACACTTAGAGGCTACCGTGACGGCGACGTCTTCTCCGAACAGGAAGTGGCGAACAAGGCGCTGGATGTTGTCTCCGGGTCGATGGTGTCGACATTCCTGGCGCAACGCGACAGGGGTTTCAACCCGCGCTACGGCCTATTCGATGCAGCCGGGCAGCGCGTCGACCGGATCGTCGACAGCGGACGGGTGCTGTTGATCGTCCATGGCACGTTCAGCAAATGTGGAGCCATCCTGGACCAGTTCGATCGCCACGACCTCAGCCTTGGGCGCAGTCCGGGCAGCTACTTCGCAGAGCTGAGTCAGGGCTATGACCAGGTGCTGCTGTTTGAGCACCCTACATTGCAGGTGGCCCCGTGGATCAATGCGCTTGACCTCTCGCGCGCCTTCGCCGGCAAAGACCTGCAACTCGACGTGGTCTGCCACAGCCGCGGCGGTCTGGTCACGCGCTGGTGGCTCGAGGTGCTGAGCCGGCCACTGCTGGAGCGCGCGCGGGTGGTGTTCGTAGGCGCGCCGCTGATGGGCACCGGCCTGGCATCACCCTACCGGCTGCGAACGGCGATGAAGCTCTTTACGAACTACGCCATTGCGCTGCAGCACGCGGCCGGCATGGCTGCGCTGGCAGTGCCCGTGTTCAGCTTCGCCGAAGTGCTGGCTGGCGTCGTCGGCTCTGCCACCTCGGTGCTGTCCAAGGCGCCGATCGCCGATTCGCTCATCGCTGCCATCCCTGGGCTGGCTTCGATGTCGCGCTACGGCGAAGACGGCGGCCAGTTCATCGCCGGCAACGTCGAGCTTGCAAAACTGGAGTACGGGTGGTCGGCCACACCAGCGGGCTACTTCGTCGTGCAAAGCAACTTCGAGCCGCAGGCCGTGGGCTGGCGGTTCTGGCGCGCGTTTCGCCAGCCGGTCTTGCGTGTGGCGGACGCGAGCACGGACGCCATCTTCTCGGGCGCGAACGACCTTGTGGTGGACACGGCGTCGATGACGACGTTGACGCAAAAGTTGAAGCTGACGGGCCCAGGCCGCGTGCTTGACTTCGGCGCCAGCGAGACCGTGCATCACGTCAACTACTTCGAACAGCCCGAGACGTTGGACTTCATCGCCCGGACGCTGGCGCGCTGACTGCCGGCTGAGCACCAAGGCGTCGACCCGAGCGTGCCGCGCAGCTACGCGCCCGAGCTGGCGCAGATTTGCCATCTGGGCGCCATGCCTGCGGAGGAGCGCAACGCCGTGTTTGCCACCACGGCGGTGGGTGAGGTGTGGGGCGTGGGGCGGCGCATTGGCGCCAAGCTCACCGAGGGCGGCATCAGTTCCGTTCTGGACCTGGTGCGCATGGATGCGGCCACCGTGCGCCGGCATTTCTCAGTGGTGCTGGAAAAGACCGTGCGTGAACTGCAGGGCGTGCCCTGCATCGAGCTGGATGACGAGCCCGCGCCAAAACAGCAGATCATGTGCAGCCGGTCGTTTGGCGAAGCCGTCACGCGGGGCCGCGACCTGGCCGAGGCGCTGACGGAATTCACCAGCCGTGCGGCCGTGAAGCTGAGGGCGCAACAGGGCGCGGCAGGTGCGGTGCATGTGTTCATCCGAACCAGCCCCTTCCGCAAGGACGACGCGCAGTACGCCAACAGCGTGACCGTGCCCCTGGTGCAGCCAACGGCCGACACGGCCAGCTTGGTGCATGCAGCGCTGCGGGGGCTGCGCCAGATCTACAGGCCAGGGTTCCGGTATGCGAAGGCGGGTGTGATGCTGGTGGAGCTGCAGCCGCAGGCCGTGGCGCAGGCAGCGTTCGATTTTGATGGGCCAGGGCAGGCGCTGACCGCGAACTGGCGGTCCCGGCCAAGTGCGGTCGTTCCGATTGCGGCGAATCCCTTGTCCGCCACGACCGGTCTCAAAGTACAGCTGACATTGGCGAACGCCGGCCCTCGGATACGACTTCTCCGAAGCAGCCGTTCGACGAAACCCCGCACCAATCCTCGGGCATAGCTGACCTGATGGTTGCTGACAGGCCCGCAGCCAGCATGTCAAGATCGGACTGATCGTCATGACGCAGTGGCTCTGGTCCTATGTCAGTGCCGAACGTGGGGCCCGGCTGATCACCGGGCTACACAGCGACCTCGGCTCTGACCGGCTGAGACGTCTTGAGGGTAATGCGGGCCTGCCGGACAAACGGAAAGCGACTTGAACGATTGCGCAGGCTGACCAGGAAGTAAATGTGGGCGATGCCCCAGAGCCACCACGCAAACCATCCCTTCAGCCGCAGGCGTCCGAACGTGACGACGGCAGTCTTGCGGCCAACCGTCGCGAGCAGGCCCTGGTCCCGGTAGTGGAAGACTGGCGGCGCACACTGGCCGCTGAGGCGCGCCTGAATAGCTGCGGCCACGTAGGCGCCCTGCTGCTTGGCGAACGGGGCGATGCCGGGGAGTGACGCGCCGGCAGCGTCATAGGCGAGCGCCGTGTCGCCGATGACGAACACATCGTCAGTGCCGGGCGGCTGCAAATCCGGTCCGACCAACCACACGGCCAACGCGATCGCCCGCCACGGCGAGCCAGGCGGCCGCCGGCGAGGCGGTAACCCCGGCGGCCCAGATCACCGTGGCCGCGTCCACACGTTCGTCGCCCAGCGTGACACCGAACGCTGCGCACTCCGTGACCGCTTGGTTCAAGCGGACATCCACGCCCAGGCGACGAAGCGCCTGCTCGGCATGGCATGGCAACGATTCCGGGAAGCTTGCCAGCAAGCGGGGCCCCGGCTTCGACCAGCAGCACGTGCGTCTGCTGCGGATCGATGGTCCGGAAGTCGGCCGCGAGCGCCTTGCGCGCCAGTTCGACGACGGCGCCGGCCATCTCGACTCCGGTCGGCCCGCCCCCGACGATGACGATGGTGAGAAGTCGTTCGCGCTCGCGCGCACCGGATTCCATCTCGGCGCGCTCGAAGGCGAGCAGCAGACGGCGGCGGATTTCTGTAGCGTCGTCGACCGTCTTCAGGCCGGGCGCATGAGCGGCCCAGCTGTCGTGGCCGAAGTAGCCATGGCTGGCCCCGGTCGCGAGCACCAGAACGTCATAGGCAATGTCTTGACCGTCCAAGATGACGTGTTTGCGCTCACGATCAACGCCTGCGACTTCGCCCAGCAGCACGCGTGTGTTGCGCTGGCGTCGGACCAGGCTTCGAATCGGCCAGGCGATGTCGGCCGGCGACAGCCCGGCGGTCGCCACTTGGTAGAGCAGCGGTTGAAAGAGGTGATGGTTCTGCCGGTCGATCAGGGTAATGTCCGCCGGCGCCTTGGCCAGCCGCTTCGCGACAGTCAGGCCGCCAAAGCCGGCGCCGACGATGACCACGCGCGGGCGCTGGCCATTCACGTCGTGACCACCGCCGGGCATGGACGCGCCCACAAGGCGACCGACGCGTTGAACTCGGCCGCATGAAACGCCCTGGCGTCGGGTCCCGTTGCATCGCCGGCGAAACGGCCGAGCTGCGCCGCGCAGTCGAAGAAGCCCGGAGCCGGCATGCCGCTGCGCCACTTGCTGACGACCAGGGCCGCAATGAAGGGGCAGTCGGCCGCCGCGTCCTCGGCCATGAGTTGCTCCAACGCCTCGGTCAATTGATGAATGGTCTGAGGGGGCGAGAGCAGCATCGCCTTGGCCAGATCCCGATAGCTGATCGCTACACGCAGAGCGGCGAGCGTCTGAAGATGCTCGCGCAGCCGGGCGGAAAGCGCGTGAGTCGGGTTGCTCGGGTTCGTCGGGCCAGACTGGTTCTCGTCGATGGTGATCGCTGAAGCGGGAACACGAGTCATCGCGGCGAGATCTTGATAAGGGCGCCCCTCTCCGGCAAGGTCTTGCCGTGGACGAAGTTGATGCAGACCCCGTCCAGCTCCTCCAGAAGCAACGGCTCGCTCGAGAACCCGCACACATAGGACTCCTGTCTCTCCCGACTGCAGTCGTCGCCTTCCAGATGCGTGCACGACGCGCAGCTACCGAAGGTGGGTATGCCCCTCTCCAACGCCACTTGGCCGACCATGCGCTGCAAGGCGTTGGCGAACTGACCGTGGACGCCCGGAGGCAGCGTGTCCGCGGCACGGACCAGGGATTCGAACAGATCATTTTCAAGAATGGCCCGGGCTTTTTCCGTCAGAACGAGATGAACACTGCGCCGGTCGGTCTCGGACCGCATGCGCGTCAGATAGCCCTGGGCCTCAAGGTTCTTGATCGTCTGCGACGCCGTGCCCCGCGTCGTGCCGTGAAAAGCGGCGAAGGCGGATGGCGTTCGCGAGAACCGGTTCGCCCGTGCAAAGTACCTCAGCCCTGCCCACTGGACTGGTGTCAGCCCCTCCACGAGCGCCTCACCGGACGCAATGCGCCCCAGCTGCAAGACCAGCTCCGCGATTGCACGACTGTCCATCTTCAGCTCCTTGACCATGCCCACATGATAGCGTTACGAAACCATCTTGACAAG
>JBBSCV010000202.1:0-7815 GCA_038249925.1 Burkholderiales bacterium | reverse complement strand
ATGAATGCAGGATGTCGCGCCCGGCCAGGCTGATCATGGTTTCTGGCCGGCGACCGCGTCGACAAGCTTGATGCGGCTGCCGGCAGTGAGCTCTTTCTCGCTGTACACCACCACCGGGTCACCGGCCTGCAGACCTTCCAGCACCTGCACGCGGCCGTCCAGTCCCGTCTGCCCCAGGCGCAGCGGCGCAAAGCGCAGGCCGCTGCCGTCAGCCAGCCACACGCCGGTCTTGTCGCCCTGGCGTTTGATGCTCGCGTTCGACACCACCAGGCCCGGCGCGGTGATGGGCAGATTGACCGTCACTTCGGCCAGTTCACCGAGCGACAGACCCGCTGGCAATGCGTCGAAGCTGATTTGCGCGACGCGTTCTTCGGTCACGCTGTCGCTGACCACTTCCAGGCGCGCCACCTGTCCCGCCAGCGGCAATGCCGGGTTCGACCGCAAGCGGATGTTGGCGCGAAGCCCTGCGGCCAGGCCTGCCGAGCGGCCCTGGTCGAAGCGCACCTTGACCCACAGCGTCGCCGGCTCGATGAGCTTCAGCACAGCCTGGCCCGCCACCACGGTGGAGCCCGGTTCGGCGTCGCGGCTGATCACCACGCCGTCGGCCGGTGCCAGCAGCCGCACGTTGTCGCGCTGCTGTCGCAGGCCGGCGCGCTCGGCCGCCAGGCGTTTCGTGTCCTGGCGCGCTGCGGCGAGGTTGGCGTCGGCCGCGCTGACCCCGGCATCGGCCGAGGTCTGTTCCTGCAACCTGGCCTCCAGGGCGCCGGCGCTGATGAAGTTCTGCTCGGCCAGGTTGCGGTAGCGGCGCGCGTTGATGGCGGCCAGTTCCTTCTTGGCCAGGGCATCTTTCAGTTGCGCCTGCACGGCCACCGCGGCGTTGCCGGCGCGCGCGATCGAGGCGTCCAGCGCAGCCACGCGTTCGTCGATGTCCACAGGGTCCATCTCGGCCAGCAACTGCCCGGCCTTCACTGGGGCGCCGACATCGACGAGCACCCGCAACACGCGGCCGGCGGTGGTGGGCCCGATCATGTAGGCGCGGCGCGCTTCGACCGTGCCGATGCCGAACAAGGCTGGCGACACGGCAGCACTTTCCGCCTGCTGCACCGTGACCCGCGTGGGTGCCAGGGGCCCCGAACGCATCACGACGAATGCCAGCGCGGCCACCAGCAATACGCCCAGCAGCCCAAGGCCCCAGCGGCGCAGCATCGGCGCTGAAAGCTTCAGGCGGCCGGGCTTGTTCACCGTTCCAGCCGCTCGATGCCCAGCGACTTCAGCACGTACTTTTCGTAGATCGGCTCAGAGGTGCCGTTCTTCATCTTGTACATGAAGTATTTCTCGTAGCCGATCTTGGCCAGGTGCACCCACTTGCCCTTCTTGAACCAGTTCACGTTGCGCGGCGGAATCTGCGGCATGGCCACGAACGCGGCGCCGGTGTCGCCCATGTCGGCCAGACAGATCGCGTTCCAGGTGCCCTTGGCGGTGGCGGGCTGGCCCGCAATGTCGCTGGCGATGTTGTGCACGATCGCGGTGACCATGGTCTCGATCATGTAGCCGGTTTTCGGAGCGCCCGTGGGCACTGGCGTCACCTCCACCGGCGGAATGGCCACGCACACGCCGGCCGAGAAGATGTTGCGGTACTTCTTGCTGCGCTGGAATTCGTCGATCAGCACGAAGCCACGCGGGTTGCACAGGCCGGGCACTGCCGCCACCGCATCGACGCCCTTGAAGGCCGGCAGCATCATGCTGAACTTGAACGGCAGTTCGTGCTCTTTCTTCGGCTGGCCGCTGTCGTCCATTTCAGTCACGAACATCTTGCCCGGCTCGACCTTGGTCACCTTCGCATTGGTGATCCACTTGATGTCGTTGTTGCGGAATTCGCTTTCCAGCATCGACTTCGAGTCCCCCACGCCGCCCAGCCCCATGTGGCCGACATAGGGCTCGCTGGTCACGTAAGTGATGGGCACCTTGTGGCGAAGCTTGCGGCGCTTCAGGTCGGTGTTGAAGATGAACGAGAACTCGTAGGCCGGGCCGAAGCACGAAGCACCGGGCATGGCGCCGATGACGGCGGGGCCGGGGTCCTTCAGGAATTCCTGGTACTTCGCCCAGGTGGTTTCGGCATGGTCGACTTTGCAGATCGACTGCGTGTAGCCGTCGGGCCCGGCGCCCGGTATGTCGTCGAACGCGAGCTGGGGGCCGGTGGTGATGATGAGGAAGTCGTAGGCCAGGCGGGTGCCGTCGGCGAGTTCCAGCGCGTTGCCCTCGGCGTCGATGCGCTGCACGGCCTGGGCCACGAACTCGATGCCTTTCTTTTCCAGATAGGGCCGGATCGGGAACGTGATGGTCTCGCGTTCGCGCCAGCCCACTGCCAGCCATGGGTTGGAGGGCACGAACTGGAAGTAGTCGACCGCGTTGACGACGGTGATGCGGTGCGTGCTGTCGAGCAGCGCGCGCAATTCATAGGCTGCGGGCATGCCGCCGATGCCGGCGCCGAGGATGACGGTGTGTGCCATGTGAATCTCCTGTGGGCCGGTTGTTCGGCTGTGGTGGTGGGGTGCGGTGCTGAAGTGCGGTAGTGAACGGCTCAAGGATTCAGGGTGGTGGTGCTGTCAACTCAGCGTTGACCGACCGCAGCGCGCCTTCATCGAGTTGCCCCGTCAGTGCGGCGAGCCGCAGCCGGTCCAGCAGCAAACCCACGCGGCCCTGGGCCAGCGAGAGCTGTGCGGATGCGGCGTCGTTCTCGGCATTCAGCAAGTCCAGCGTCGTGCGCTGGCCGACTTCGCGGCCCAGTTGCGTGGCGTCGCGGCGGGCCCCGCTGGCGTTCAGGGCCTCCGCGAGCGCCTGCACCCGCTCGGCGCCGACGCTCAAGCCCTGCCAGGCCGCGCGCACCTGCTGCGCAACCTCTTGGCGCGTGCGTTCCACGTCTGCGGCAGCCTTGTCGGCGAGGCGCATGGCTTCTTCCTGCTTGGCATCGCGGTAGCCGCCGGAGAAGAGCGGCACCGACAACTGGATGCCGATCATGCGGTTGGCGCCGGTGTTGCTGGCCGACCCGAAATCGCCGCTGCCGCTGAGCCGGTCACGCCCGGCCTGGGCCACGAGGTCGACGGTGGCCGATGAGCGGCGGCTGTACTTGCCGGCTTCCTGCCTGGCCACCTCCGCGGCGAGCAACTGGCTGCGGATGTCAGGGTTGCCGGCCTGTGCTTCGTTCAGCCAGGTCTCCAGCGTGCGAACGGCCGCGCCGCCCGCGCTGCCATGCGAGGCGGCCGTGGAAACCGCAGGCAAGGATGCAGGCAAGCGCGCCACCAGCGCAGTCGCCGGCAGGCCCGTGCTGTCTGCCAGCAGGCTGCGCTTCAGTTGCACATCGCTTTCGGCCGACAGCACCTGCGCGCGCACGCTGGCCAGGCGCGCACGCGCCTCGTGCGTGTCCGTCACCGGCACCGAGCCCAGCTTGAAGCGGTCTTGCGCCTCTGTGGTGGCGCGCTGCACGGCATCCATTTGCAGACGCAGCACGCGTTGCGCTTCTTCGGCCAGGGCCAGGTCGAAATAGCGCTCGGCGGTGCGCAGCATCAGCGCCTGTCCTGCTGCCTGCCATTCGAGGTCGACCAGGTCGGCCGACAGCGAGAGTTGCTGCTGCTGGGCCCGGCGTTGCGGGTTGTAGAGCGGCTGGGTGGCGGTGACGGCCCAGCGCCCTGAGGTGCCGTTGGTCACCGAGGTACTGAAGCCCACCCCGGTGGCCTGCCCGAAGCCCGGTGCGCTGAACTGCGCGCCGCGGGTGTCGGTCTCGTTGCTGGCAACGCCTACCGATGCCGTCAGGCCGACATTCGGCCGCCACAGCGCGGCGGCCTGGTCGCGGCGCGGTTGCGCAGTGGCTTGCGCTGCGCGGCCGGCCGCGTAGGTCTTGTCGTTCTGCACCGCAGCCTGCCAGACATCGATCAAGTCGGCTGCTGTCGCAGAGTGCGCCTGGCAAGCCAAGGCCAACGCCAGCGAAAGTGTCCAGGGCAGGCTGCGCATGGCGTTCAGGCCCCTGTGCGTGCGCCCAGCTTGCGCACGATGGTTTCCATCAGGCACCACTTCGTCAACGCGCTTTGCAGCAGGTTGACGCCGACGAAGGCGGTGAACGCCAGCCACCACTGGCTGACGAAGACTGGGCTGCCGGGAATGCCGAGTGCCAGCGACAGCAGGATAAAGAAGCCGGCGACGAGTCGAACGATTTGCCAGGAAGTCATGGTTGTTGCTCCTTAATTGGAAGACGGGGTGGAAACAGTGGAAAGGGTGGGGGCGGTGACATCCGGCTCGTCGGCTTCAACGGCACCCGTGATCGCCGTGAGCCTGTTGCGGTAGGCAACGTAGTAGAGGATCGGAATCACGACCAGCGTCAGCACGGTCGAGACCGAGATGCCGAAGATCAGCGAGATTGCCAGGCCGTTGAAGATCGGGTCGTCGAGGATGAAGAAGGCGCCCAGCATCGCGGCCAGGCCGGTCAGCACAATGGGCTGTGCTCGTGTGATGGCCGAGCTGACGATGGCCTGCTTGAACTCCATGCCCGACCTGACTTGCAGGTTGATGAAGTCCACCAACAGGATGGAGTTGCGCACGATGATGCCGGCCAGCGCAATCATTCCGATCATGCTGGTGGCCGTGTATTGCGCGTTCAGCAAGGCATGCCCCGGCATCACGCCGATGATGGTCAGCGGAATCGGCGCCATGATGATCAGCGGCGTCAGGTAGCTGCCGAACTGCGCCACCACCAGCAGGTAGATCAGGATCAACCCGACGCCGTAGGCCAGGCCCATGTCGCGGAAGGTCTCGTAGGTGATTTGCGATTCACCGTCCCACTTGATCGCGTAGTCGCGGTAAGGGTCGTCGGGCTGGCTGATGAAGTACTCCTGCAGCGTGCCGCCGCCCGGTGTGGCGATCTTCATGATTTCACCGCGCATCTTGAACACGCCGTAGAGCGGGCTGTCCAGCGCGCCGGCCATGTCGGCGACGACGTAATTCACCGGCAGCAGGTTCTTGTGGAACACCGGCTGTTCGCGCACGGTGTCGCTCACTGTCACCAGTTCGCGTATCGGCACCAGCTTGCCGTCGGCACTGCGCACGGCCAGCTGCAGCAACGCGTTGAGGTCGCCTTGGGCGGAAGGCGGCAGCTGAATGACGGCCGCAGCGGGGTACTTCGTCGCGTCATGCAGATAGGCCGTGGCTTCACCGGCCAGCCCTGCGCGCAGCGTGGTGACGATGGCCTGCTGCGGCACCCCCAGCATCGATGCCTTCTGGCGGTCTACCAGCAGCATCGTCTTCGGCGCGACCGCGATGCTGCTGTCGTCCACATCGACGACGCCCGGCGTGCGCTCGAACACCGCGCGCACTGCCTTGGCCACCTGCTGCCGGCCGGCGGCTTCGGGCCCGTAGATTTCGGCGACGATGGGTGACAGCACCGGCGGCCCCGGTGGCACTTCCACCACCTTGATGTTGGCGCCGAAACGCTGGCCGATCTTCTGCAACTCTGGCCGCACGCGCGTCGCGATGGCATGGCTTTGCGCGTCGCGCTCGTGCTTGTCCACCAGATTGACCTGCAGGTCGCCCACGTCGCCCCCGGCGCGCAGGTAGTACTGGCGCACCAGGCCGTTGAAGTTGATCGGTGCGGCAGTGCCGGCATAGGCCTGGTAGTCCGTCACCTCAGGCACGGTGGCCAGGTAATTGCCGAGTTCGTGCAGCACCGCAGCGGTCTGCTCCACCGGCGTGCCGGCAGGCATGTCGACGATGACCTGGAATTCCGACTTGTTGTCGAAGGGCAGCATCTTCAGCAGCACGAACCCCATGGCCGGCAGGGCCAGCGAGATGGCGATGAGCGCGGCGATGCCCAGGCCCAGCAAGCTGCGGTTGCGCCCGCCGCGCCGCTCATCGAGCAGCGGGCGGAAGATGCGCTCGAAGGCCGGTGCGATCTTGGCCGACAGGCCGCGGTGTTCAGCCGTGTGCGAAGCTGGGTGCTGCGCGGCGTCCGAGGCATCGGCACGGGGTGCCGGCATGGCCTTCATCCACAGTCGCGCAAGCCACGGTGTGACGACGAACGCAATGGCCAGCGACAGCAGCATGCCCATGCTGGCGTTGATCGGGATCGGGCTCATGTAGGGGCCCATCAACCCCGACACGAAGGCCATCGGCAGCAGCGCGGCGATGACGGTCAGCGTGGCCAAAATCGTCGGGCCGCCGACCTCGTCGACCGCGCCGGGAATGATCTGCGTGAGGCTGCGGCCGGGGTACAGGCCTTGATGCCGGTGGATGTTCTCGACCACCACGATGGCGTCGTCGACCAGGATGCCGATCGAGAAGATCAGCGCGAACAGCGATACGCGGTTGAGCGTGAAGCCCCACGCCCACGAGGCGAACAGCGTAACGGTCAGCGTCAGGATCACCGCGCTGCCGACGATGGCCGCCTCGCGCTTGCCGAGCGCGATGAAGACCAGAGCCACCACCGATGCCGTGGCGAACAGCAGCTTCTGGATCAGCTTTTGCGCCTTGTCATTGGCCGAAGCGCCGTAGTTGCGCGTTTCGGCCACCTGCACGTCACCCGGAATGACGGTGTTGCGCAGCGCGTCCACGCGCTGCATCACGGCATTGGCCACGTCGATGGCGTTCTCGCCGGCCTTCTTGGTGATGGTGATGGTGACGGCCGGGTAGGTGGCCGCAGGGGCGCTTGCCGAGCCGGCCACGCCGTGCCACACATAGCGGCTGGGCGGCAGCGGGCCGTCGCGCACGGCGGCCACGTCGCGCAGGAAGATCGGCTTGCCGGCACGCACGCCCACCACCAGGTCGGCCACTTCGCTGGCCTGGCGCAGGAAGGGGCCGGACTCGATCGCGACCGCGCGGTTGCCGGCAATCAGTTCACCGACCGGCAGCCCGAGGTTGGCAGACAGCAGCGCCTGGCGCAGGTCGGACACCGTGACGCCGACGCTCGACATGCGAACAGGGTCGATCTCTACCATGACCGCGCGGCCCGGGCCGCCGATGGTGCTGACCTCGCGCGTGCCCGGCACCCGTTTCAGGTCGGCTTCGACGCTGTGCGCCACGCGCTCCAGGTCGAAGGGGCCTGCCGTCGGGTTCTTGCTGAACAGCGTCAGCGTGACGATGGGCACATCGTCGATGCCCTTGGGCTTGATGATCGGGTCGAGCACACCCAAGCCGCCGTTGGGTGAGTTCGGCAACCAGTCGGCGTTCGAGTTCACGGTGTCATAGAGCCGCACCAGCGCTTCGGTGCGCGGCACGCCGACCTTGAACTGCACCGTGATGATGGCCACACCGGGGCGCGACACCGACATCACATGTTCGACGCCGGCAATCTGCGCCAGCACCTGCTCGGCCGGGCCGGCCACCATCTGCTCGACATCGCGCACGGCCGCGCCCGGGAACGGGATCAGCACGTTGGCCATCGTCACGTTGATTTGCGGTTCTTCTTCGCGCGGCGTGACGGCCACCGCGAAAATGCCCAGCAGCAGCGCCACCAGCGCCAACAGCGGCGTGATCTGGGCGCGCTGGAAGAAGGCTGCGATGCGGCCTGAAACGCCCAGGGCGCCGGCTGCGTCGTCTTTCATGGGGGCTTGGGTCATGATCAGCTTTCAGCGCACACGGGCGGCTGCTTGCGGGTCCAAGACAACTTGCTCGCCGGCCATCAAGCCGGACAAGATCTCGACCCGGTCCCCCTCGACGCGGCCCAGGCGCACCTGGCGCAGAACGGGCTTGCCGTTCGGGTCCAGCACGTACAGGCCGGTCATCTCTGCGCGGCGCACGATGGACTTGAGCGGGACCGACACGCTCGCGGAT
>JBBSCV010000201.1:0-7855 GCA_038249925.1 Burkholderiales bacterium | reverse complement strand
TGGGAAGAGGCGCCCTTGATGATGCCCAAGCTGGTGGTCGACGACCGCCTGATCACGGGCCAGAACCCGTTCTCCACCACCCTGGCGGCCGAGGCCGTGGTGCGAGCGCTGGGCCGCACGCCGGTGCCCCGAAAGGTGCTGCGTGAAGAGGCCAGCATGCAAGTCGTGCAGTGGATGCTGGCCGGCGAGCAAGCTGCGGCGCAGGCCCTGCTGGCGGCCGACCCGAAGCGCTACAAGACGGACCTGATCGCCATGCTCGGTTTCTATCAGCATGGCGCGGCACCGGACGACGCCGCGCGGCGCCAGGCCATCTCGGTGATGGAGCTGGCCGCCCCGCACTTCAGCAACCCGCGCTTTCGCTTCGAACTGGCGCAGGCCCAGGCGGGGCAGGGCAACAAGGCGCGGGCGCGCGATCTGCTGCAACTGGTACTCGCCGCCAAGCCCGGCGATGCGGACGCCACGAAGGCGCTGGCCGGGCTCTGAGTTCCGCGCTGCGGGGCTGGGCGCCATCGCGTGGAACACTTCGACATCCAGGCGGGGTGTGCCCTGCCACCCGCCGCGTCTGCACGCACCCGGCAGCCCGACCATCCACCTACCCAGCCAGCCCGTCACCCAGCCGTGAAGCACACACCCGCCCCCGCGCTGAGCGTGCTGGTCGTCGAGGACCATGCCCCGCTGCGAGAGCAGATCGCGGCGCTGCTGCGCTCGGCGGGGCACCGCGTCACCGAGGCCGGCGACGGCCGGCTGGGGCTGACCAGCGCCCTGCAGTCGCCGCCCGACGTGCTGGTGCTCGACCTCGGTCTGCCCGGCCTGTCAGGCCTGGCGCTGTGCCGGCAGTTGCGCGAACGCGCCGCGCAGCCGGTTCCGGTGCTGATGCTCACCGCGCGCGACACCTTGCCCGACAAGCTGGAAGGTTTCGCGGCCGGCGCCGACGACTACCTGATCAAGCCCTTCGCCAGCGAAGAGTTGCTGGTGCGTGTGCTGGCGCTGTCTCGTCGCGCCGGCGCCGGGCTCGACTTCAGGCTGCACATCGGCTCATTGGCATTGGACCGCCGTTCGCGCGAAGCCTGGCGTCATGGCCAGCGCCTGCTGTTGCCGCCGACGGCCTTCGCAGTGTTGCAGGCGCTGGCCGAAGCCTGGCCGCGGGCGCTGACGCGCAGTGAATTGATCAGGCGGCTGTGGGACGATGACCCACCCGAATCTGACCCGCTGCGCACCCACCTCTATCAGCTGCGCCAGCAACTGGACAAGCCGTATGCCACCGCGATGCTTGAGACGGTGCACGGCATGGGCTTTCGCTTGCGCGACGACACGCCCGCCGCCGATGGCAGTGCCAGCGAGACCGTCCGATGAAGCAGCGTCTGCATCGGCGCTGGATGCTGGCCCTGGCCGTTTTCACGCTCGCGGTGACGGCCCTGTTCGGCCTGTTCGCGATGGCCTTCGTCTACACCGTCGAAGACCGTTTTCTTGAACGCCTGCTGCAGCAGGAAGCGCAGGCGCAGCGCGCGCACCTCGCAGCATTTGGGCAATACGGCGCCACCGGCAGCCAGTTCATCACCTTGCACCCCTCCGTGGCCAGTCTGCCGCCCGACCTGGCGCGTGTGCTGGCCGAAGAGCCGCGGCGCCGTGAGGCGGCTGGCGACGACGGCCGCCACTACCACCTGCTGGCGCTGCAGGCAGCCGGCGCGCCGCCCTGGCTGGTGGCCGAGGTGAGCCAGCAACTCATCGTGCGGCCGATGCGCGCCGAGCTGCTGCGCTGGCTGGTCGGCTGGGGGTTGTTGATGGTGGCCTTGGCGCTGCTGCTGGGCTGGTGGCTGGCGCGGCGCGTGACGGCGCCCCTGGAGACGCTGGCCTTGCGCGTGGCCCAGGCCTCGCCGCAGCGGCTGCCCGTGGCCGTGGCCGGTGGGCTGGGCGCTGGCCTCGGTGAGAACGAGATCGGCGACGTCGCGCGCGCCTTCGACGCCTTGCTCGTCCGCACGCAGGCCTTCATCGAACGCGAGCAGGCCTTCACACGTGACGCCAGCCACGAGCTGCGCACCCCGTTGGCGGTGCTGCGGCTCAGCATCGAAAGGCTGCAGGCCGAGACTGCTGCCGATGCTGCGCCAGCTGCCACCGCACCCATGCAGCACACGCTGGCAGCCCTGCATGCGGCCACGCTGCTGATGGAGCAGACCGTGGCCACGCTGCTGTTGCTGGCGCGGGAAGACCATGCCCAGCAAGCTGCGATGGCGGTCAAGGCTGCAGAACCGGTGGCGCTGTTGCCGCTGGTCGAACAGTGGGTGCTGGCGCACGCGGCCTGGCTCGATCGGCAGACGATGACGCTGGACATCCAACTGCAGCGCCACGACCGGCTCGAGCTGCCCGCGCCGGTGCTGCATCTGGCCATTGCCAGCCTGCTGGGCAATGCCTTCGCCCATGGCGCAGTGGGCGGCCGGGTGCAGCTGGCATTCGAGGGCGGCGCACTCGTCGTCCGCAACCCGGGCCCGGCCTTGCCGCCGGGGGCTGGCACTGAATTCGGCAAGGGCGAACGCAGTGGCGGTGACGGGCTGGGCCTGGCCATCCTTCACCGGCTGCTGGAGTCGCGCGGTGGCCGGCTGTGCTTGAGCCACGCCGACGGCATGACCACGGCCGTGGTTGCTGACTGAGGCGCTCTCAGTCCAGCAGCACGAGATGCCCATGTTCCCTGGCGGCCTCGATCTCTTCGACGGGCAGCGCGACCGAACTCTGGCCGCGTGCACCCCAGACGATTTCGATCGACCGACCGCCCATGCTTTCCACCATGCAGGGCCCGATCGGAATGTTTTGCTTGCGCCCCGTGCCAGCCCGATAAGAGACTGGGCCCGTGATGCGTGCGCGATGTGTCGTGATGGTCATGACCTTCCCCTGTCTTTTCCCTGTTTTTCCGCTGCTATTTCCGCTGCTATTTCCGCTGTTCTTCCGCTGTTCTTCCGCTGTCTTTCCTCTGTTCCATCTTCAGCCCCGAGGTTGCGCCGAATCGACGCTGCGGTGGCGTGGATAAGCATCAACGCAGCGAGCGGGGCCGTCTGTGCGCGGTCGAACCCTGAACGCGACTCTTTTTCTGCCGGGTGGCCGCGCTGCTGCCCGGGTCGCTCAGTGCGCTGCCGCACCGTCTGGGGCAGGGCACTGGGCCAAGATGAATGACTGACACGGACAGCCGACAGGCCGATCGAACCTCGAATCCGCTCGCGCCGTCTGATGTCGAAGTGCAACCGAGCGCGCCAGGGTGACCATGGAATTCAAGGACTACTACGCCACGCTGGGTGTCGAGCGCACAGCGACGCAAGACGAGGTGAAGCGCGCCTACCGCAAGCTGGCGCGCAAGTACCACCCCGATGTCAGCAAGGAGCCCAACGCCGAAGCCCGCTTCAAGAACGTGGCCGAGGCCCATGAAGCGCTGATCGACCCCGAACGGCGTGCCGCCTACGACGACATCGCACGGCGCCAGGCCAGCGGGCAGCCTTTCGAGCCGCCGCCCGGATGGGACAGCGGCTTCGAATTCAGCGGCCGTGGTGGCGACGGCAGGGCGGGCAGCCCCGATGCCGACTTCAGCGACTTCTTCGAATCGCTGTTCGGGCGCGGGGGCGGGCCTCGTGGGGGTCCTGGAGGCCCCGGAGGCCCTGGTCGGGGTCGTGAAGACATGCGGCGCGGCGGCGGCAGCGCCCGGCCGGAACAGGGCGGCGACCACCACGCCAAGGTCAGCATCGATTTGCTGGACTCGTACCAGGGCGCGCGGCGCACGATGACGCTGCGCATGCCGGTCGAAGACGGGCAAGGGCGCCTGATGCTGCAGGAGCGCCAGCTCGAAGTGACGATCCCGAAGGGCGTGCGCGAAGGCCAGCACCTGCGGCTGGCAGCGCAGGGCGCGCCGGGCCATGGCGGGGCTGCCGCCGGTGATCTGTACCTCGAGATCCAGTTCCTGCCGCACCCGCTGTACCGCCTGAACGGGCGCGACGTGATCTTCGACCTGCCGGTCTCGCCGTGGGAGGCCGCGCTCGGCGCCACCGTCACCGCGCCCACGCCAGAAGGCCCCGTGCAGCTGGGCGTGCCTGCCGGTTCTTCGCAGGGCCGCAAGCTGCGGCTGAAGGGCAAGGGCCTGCCGGGCAACCCGCCTGGCGACTTGTACGCGGTGTTGTTCATCGTGTTGCCCGCGGCAGCGACCGAGGCCCAGCGGGCAGCCTACCAGGCGCTGGCGCAGGCCTTTGCCGACCATGAACCGCGCGCGTCGTTGAACGGTTGAAGGCACGGATCGAAGACGAGGATCGAACACACCATGGATGAACCACAACACACCGCACTGTCCGGCGTCGTCGTCGAAGAGCATGTCTTCTTCACCTTCACGGCCTTGTGCCGTGCCAGCGGGGCCGATGCCGCGCAGCTGCAAGCGATGGTCGGCGAAGGCTTGATAGCGCCGACCATGTCCAGCGGGGCGGCAGGGGCCGGCCGCTACAGCGCGGACAGCCCCGCTGACTGGCAGTTCAGCGGTGACGCGCTGCCGCGCGCACGCACGGCATTGCGCCTGACGCGCGACCTCGAACTGCCCCTCTCGGGCGCGGCGCTCGTGATGGATTTGCTGGCCGAAATCGAGAGCCTGCGTTCGCGCCTGCGCACGGCGGGGAGGCTCCCATGATCGCTTTCCTGGTCAGCGACATGACGACTTCCCGCTGTGCCGGCGCGGTGACCCGGGCCCTGAAGGCCGTCGACCGTGCGGCTCTGGTCCGGGTCGACCTGGCCACATTCACGGTCGAGATCGAACCCAGCAACGCCAACGCGCGGCAACTCAGCGACGCCATCAAACGGGCCGGCTATTCGCCAGAGGCGGCGTGAATGGCAAACGGCTGTTGATGGGCGAGTCACCGTTCACGGCAGTCGCACAAACGGCACGGTCGACCCGCATCACGGGGTCTTCGGCGCGCCGGACTCTGGCAACATCCTGCAGATGAATCTGCGCCTTCCCGGCGGCACGCCGAACTGCCAGAAGGACGCCTTCTTGCATGTGGCGCACGGTCGACGCTGGCTGGCTGGAAGCTGTTGTTCGGTGGCGCTTCGGGCTATGGAATCCGCGCGTCGCGGCCTCTTGCTGACCGCCCTCGTTGCCGCCAGCGCGGCTGCACATGCCGGCGCCTCGGTGCAACTCGAGGAGCTGACTTCGACCGAGTTGCGCGACCGCATCGCCGCCGGCGCCACCACGCTGCTGATCCCCGTAGGTGGCACCGAGCAGAACGGCGCGCACCTGGTGCTGGGCAAGCACAACGTGCGGGTGCGGGTGCTGGCCGGGCGCATTGCCGCGCGTCTGGGCGACGCGATGGTGGCGCCGGTGCTCGCCTATGTGCCCGAGGGCCGCATCGACCCGCCCACCCAGCACATGCGCTGGGCCGGAACGATCTCGATCCCCGAGCCCGTCTTCGAAGCCACGCTGGTGGCCGCGGTGCAAAGCCTGCGTCGGCACGGCCTGTGCGAGGTGTACTTCCTGGGCGACCACGGCGGCTACCGCGCGAGCCTCGACCGCGCCGCTGCCACGCTCAACCGCACGACGAAGCCCGTGGCCGGCGCCCGCGCGCCATGCAGGGCGCATGCCTTGCCCGAGTACTACCGCGCGGCTTCGGCCGACTTCGACGCGCGCCTCCGCAGCGAGGGTCATGCCACGTCAGAGATCGGCACCCATGCCGGGCTCGCAGACACCGCGCTGGCGCTGGCGGCCGACCCGACGCTGGTGCGGCCGAAGGCGCTGGCGCTGGCGCTGGCGCCCGCCGCCGGCAGCGGTGTCGCCGGCGACCCGCGCCGCGCCACCGCCGCGATGGGCCAGCCGGGCCTCGACCACATCGTCGATGTGACGGTGGCCGCCGTCCTCGCCGACCGCCAGCGGCGTTGAGCCCACATCCGCGGTCCATTTTTCCAGCTTCCGCAGTTTCTCCAGATCCGGCCCGAAATGAAAAAACCTCTGCGCACCACCCTGACTCTGGCGACCCTGTTCGCCCTTGCCGGTGGCGCCTCGCTGATGCTGCGAGCGCAGGCCGCGCCGGCTGCAGCACCGGCTTTCGCTGCCACCGCTCCGGTCCTGATCACGCCCGCGCTTGCGGGCATGCCGCCAGTTCCCGACGGCCGCAACCTCTACAGCGAGACCGGCGCCGGCCGCATCAGCCCGGCCATCGCCGGCGACCTGCAGCGCATCTACGTGCCCAACCTGCGCTCCAACGATGTCTATGTGATCGACCCGCAGGCGATGAAGGTGGTCGACCGCTTCAAGGTCGGCATCGGGCCGCAGCACATCGTGCCTTCGTGGAACCTGTCGGTGCTGTGGGTCACCAACAATGCCGAGGGGCGCACCGACGGCAGCCTGACCCCGATCGACCCCAAGACCGGCAAGCCGGGCGCTGCGATTCCGGTCGACGACCCGTACAACATGTACTACACGCCCGACGGCAAGTCGGCCATCGTGGTGGCCGAAGCGCGCAAGCGGCTCGACTTCCGCGACCCGACAACGATGGCGCTGCAGTACAGCATCGAGACGCCGGGCTGCCCCGGCATCAACCATGCCGATTTCGCGATCGACGGGCGCTTCGTGATCTTCACCTGCGAATTCTCGGGTGCGCTCGTGAAGATCGACCTCGTCGAGCGCAAGGTGCTGGGCTACCTGCTGCTGAGCATGCCGCCGGTGCGCTTCAAGGACGTGCCGGGAGCCGCCAGCACGGCGACGGCCAGTGTCTGGGAGCCGGGACTGACCGAGATCTGCACCGCCACCAAGGGCATGCCGCAGGACATCCGCGCGTCGCCCGACGGCAAGCGCTTCTTCGTCGCCGACATGCATGCCGACGGCGTGCACATCGTCGACGGCGCCAGCTTCCAGAAGGTGGGCTTCATCCCCACCGGGATCGGGGCGCACGGCCTCTACCCCAGCCGCGACGGCAAGCGGCTGTACGTGGCCAACCGCGGCTCGCACAAGGTGCACGGCAAGCGCAAAGGCAATGGCGGCGTGGTGGTGATCGACTTTGCCACCGAGAAGGCCGTGGAGCGCTGGCCGGTGCCCGGCGGGGGCAGCCCCGACATGGGCAACGTCAGCGCCGACGGCAAGTACCTGTGGCTGGCGGCGCGCTACGACGACGTGGTCTACCGCTTCGACACTGCCAATGGCGACGTGGCGCGCATCAAGGTCGGCGCCGAGCCGCACGGCCTCACGGTGTGGCCGCAGCCGGGCCGCTATTCGCTGGGCCACACGGGCAATCTGCGGTAGCGCCAGGATTGGCCATGCCTGGCTCGCCGTCATCCACGCCGAAGTTCAAGCCGACACTCACGCCGACATCCAACCCACACCCACGCCAACCGCAGTGCGGCATGCGTGGCCCTTGCAACCGACCGGAAGCTCCTTCGCAAAATGACCCAAGAACTGCCTGAGAGCGAGAAGCCCATGGACCCGCCGCACCCGGCAATGGCCGCCGCAGCGGTGAGCCTGGGCGACGACCCGCACGAAACCCTGCTGCGCACGCCGCTGCGACAACTGCTGAAGCGTGCTGCCGTCACCGCAGCACCGTCGCTGTCGATAGCCGAGGCCGCGCAGTTGATGAGCCAGCAGCGCGTGTCGTCGCTGCTGCTGGTGCAGGCGGGCGCGCAGGGCGAAAGGCTGGTCGGCCTGGTCACCGACCGCGACCTGCGCACCCGCGTGCTGGCCGCGGGTGTCGACCCCGCGCAGCCGGTATCAACCATTGCCACGCCGATGCCGATGACGGTGGACATCGATGCCCCGGCCTTCGATGCGCTGCTGCTGATGGCGCGCCACAACGTGCACCACATGCCGGTGCTCGAGGCCGGCCGGCCGGTGGGCATGATCACCGCCACCGAC
>JBBSCV010000200.1:0-7862 GCA_038249925.1 Burkholderiales bacterium | reverse complement strand
GGCCGCGGTGTAGCGATGGCTGTCGCGTTCATCGGCGAACCAGGACGGGTCGTTCCAGCAAGGCTGGCCGTCGGCACGCCAGCAGATGCTGAGCGCCCAGCGCGGCAACTGTTCACCCGGATACCACTTGCCCTGGCCGAAATGCAGGAAGGCGCCCTGCCCGTACTTGGCCGCCAGGCGGTGCACCAGCTCGGTGGCCAGGCCACGTTTGGTGGGGCCCAGCGCGTCGGTGTTCCATTCGGCGGCGTCGCGGTCGTCCACGGCCACGAAGGTGGGCTCGCCGCCCATCGTCAGGCGCACGTCCTGCTGCGCCAGGTCGTCGTCCACGGCATGGCCCAGGGCTTCGATGGCGGCCCACTGCGCGTCGGTGTAAGGCAGCGTCACGCGCGGCGATTCGTAGATGCGCGTGACTTCCATGTGGTGGCTGAACTCGACCTCGCACTCGTCCACCGCACCACTGACCGGCGCGGCCGTGCTGGGCTCGGGCGTGCAGGCCACGGGGATGTGGCCTTCTCCGGCCAGCAGCCCGCTGGTGGGGTCCAGGCCTATCCAGCCGGCGCCGGGCAGGAAGACCTCGCACCAGGCGTGCAGATCGGTGAAGTCGACTTCAGCGCCAGACGGGCCGTCGAGGCTCTTGACGTCAGGCTTCAGCTGGATCAAGTAGCCGGAAACGAAACGTGCCGCCAGCCCCAGGTGGCGCAGCGTCTGCACCATCAGCCAGCCGGTGTCGCGACAAGAGCCGCTGCCGTTGGTCAGCGTGACCTCGGGCGTCTGCACGCCCGGCTCCATCCGAATGAGGTAGCTGATGTCGTGCTGCAAGCGCTGGTTGATGCCCACCAGGAAGTCGATGGTGCGCTGCGGCTCCAGCGAAACGCTATCGACGAAGGCCTTGAACTTCGGCGTCAGTTCTTCCCTGGCCAGCTCAGTTTTCAAATAGGGCAGCAGGTCGCGTTCGGCCTCGGCCGAGTACGTGAAGGGGAAGTTCTCGGCCTCGGGTTCGAGGAAGAAGTCGAAGGGGTTCAGCACCGACATCTCGGCCACGAGATCGACCGTGACCTTGAACTCGCGCGTCATTTCCGGGAAGACCAGCCGCGCCAGATGGTTGGCGAAGGAGTCCTGCATCCAGTTGATGAAGTGCTGCGCAGGCTCGACGCGCAGCGAATAGCTCAGGATGCGCGTGCGGCAATGCGGCGCCGGGCGCAAACGCACGACCTGCGGGCCGAGCGTGATGCGGCGGTCGTAGCGGTAGTGCGTGACATGGTTCAGCGCGACATGGATGGACACGGGCTTGGGCTCCTGGGCCGGGGAACTTGGGAACTTGAGAATTGCGGACACCTGGCGTCCGGCCGGGGGTTCGGCTTGCAAGCGGCGGGCCACGTTGCGGTTTTCAGCAAAGCCTGCGCGCTTCATGGGCGGCCGGCCCGCGGTGCCGGTGGCGGGGTGTGTGGCCCCGGCAAGCCATGATGCCAGTAACGCCTGGAGACGGACCGCTCGCACTGCAGGGCACCACCCGGCTCGCGGGTCCAGGCGCCGCAACTGCTGGTGCGCACCACCGCGATGTCGCGTCGCGCATAACGTGCCACCACTTCGGGCGCCGGGTGACCGTAGCGACTGCGGTACGCCGCCTGCACCACGGCCACGCTGGGCTGCACGGCGTCGATGAATGCCGGCGTGGACGAAGTCTTGCTGCCGTGGTGCGGCACCAGCATCAGGTCGCTCTTCAGCGCGGCCGCGCTGCGTTGCACCAGCGCCGCTTCCTGCGCAGCTTCGATGTCGCCGGTGATGAGCACGCTGCCGCCTGCATTGCCGCCTGCACCCTGCACGCGCAGCACGCAGCTCAGCGCGTTGGATTTGGGCTTGGGCTTGGGCCTGGGCGGCCGGCTCCGGTCGGTCAGCGGCTCCAAAGGCAGCAGCTGCTCGGGCAGGGGATGCAGCACCTCGAAGCTCACCCCGTCCCAGACCCAGCGCTGGCCCGCGCTGCAGGGCGTGTGCGGCGTGCCGCGCGCGGCGGCGTTGCTGCGCAGCGGGTGGCCGTCTTCCAGCGACGACGACATCGCGGCCACCGGCAAACCCGCCAGCAGCGCGGCAGCGCCGCCGACATGGTCGGTGTCGCGGTGGCTCAGCATCAGCAGGTCGATGCGGCGTTCACCACGGGCACGCAGCAGCGGCAGCAACACCCGGCTGCCGGCATCGGCCTCGGGGGTGTAGGCCGGGCCGCTGTCGTAGACCAACAAGCGGTGCTGCGTGCGCACGAGCACCGCCGTGCCTTGGCCGACATCGGCGGCCACCACTTCGAATTGGCCGGCAGCGGGCCGCGCCACGGGCGGCATCAGCAAGGGCAACAAGAGCGGTACAGACAGCCAGCGCAGGCGCGGCGGCAGCGGCAGCACCGCCAACGCGCCGGCCAGCAAGCCGCAAGCCATGGCCCAGGGCGGCGCGGCGGCCGCCTGCCACACAGCCAGCGGCCAATCGGCCAGCCATTGCAGGGCCGCCATCAAGCCCTGCACCAGCAGGGCTGCCACGGTCCACAGCGGCGGCAACAGCACGCCGGCCATGGACAGCGGCACGATGAGCAAAGTCACCAGCGGTATGGCCACCAGGTTGGCGACGAACCCGACCAACGACAGCTGCTGGAAGAACACCAGCGTCAGCGGCGCCAGCCCGGCCGTGGCCACGGCCTGGGTGCGCAAGCCGGCCCGGGTTGCCGCCACGGCACGTTGCGGCCAGGAGCGCGCAGCGCCTGCATCGTCTTGCTCACGCGCGGCCTGAACGGGTTCAGAAGCCACCAGCAAGGCCACCGCCACGAAGCTGAGCCAGAAGCCGGGCTGCAGCATCGCCCACGGGTCGGCCAGCACCACGGCCAGCGCAGCGGCCAGCAGCACCGCGTGCAGCGGCCAGCGCTGCCCGCTGCTGCGCAGCAGCACAACGACGGCAATCATGCCCACGGTGCGCTGCGCAGGGACGCCCCAGCCGGCCAGCAATGCATACCCCACCGCGAACAAGAGCCCGCCCCAGCGTGCCGCCTGGGGCGTGGGCAGCAGCAGCGGCAGCTTCGGGTGACGGCGCCACAGCCAGCTCACCACACCGCCAGCCAGCCAGGCGAACATCGTGACGTGCAGGCCTGAAATCGACATCAGATGCGCCACGCCGGTGATGCGGAAGACCTCCCAGTCGTCACGCTCGATCGCGGCCTGGTCGCCGATCAGCAAGGCCGCCAGCACGCCTGGCGCGGGGCCGTCGCCCACCTGGCGCTGCAGCGCATCGCGCAGCGCCTGGCGCGCGCGCTCCACCGGCGCGCCGGCCGCCTCTGCCAACTTCTGCGGTGGCGTCTCAGGCCGCGCGCGGACGTAGCCGCTGGCGCCAAGGCCGCGGTCGAACATCCACAGTTCGAGGTCGAAGCCATGCGGGTTGGCGCTGCCATGCGGCTGGCGCAGACGCACCGTGAACTGCCAGCGTTGCCCCGCACGCAAAGGCTCGGCCGGCCCGGCCAGCAGGCTGTCGTCGTCGATGCCGCGGTACCAGCCCAGCGACAACCGCGCCGGCACACGCACAGGCGCGCCGCGCAGCGCGGCAGTTTCGGGCTCGAAGACAAAGCGTGTGCCCTGCAGGCTGTGCCTCGGCAGGCCGGCGACGATGCCGGTGACGCTGATGTCCACCCCTTCCAGCGCGCTGGGCAAACGGTCTTGCAGCTTCTCGTGCGCGCGCCAGCTGGTGCTGGTGAATGCTAGGGTGGCGGCTGCCGTGAAGAGCAGCACGGCTGCCTGCCACGGCGGCGGACCCGACGCCTGCACCGCCATCTGTCGAGCAGCCCGCCTGTGGGCGACCCAGCCCATCACCATCAAGGCGCAGAGAACAGCCAAGGCGCCCAGCGCGGCCCAAGTCAGGGTCCTGAGATCTGGCAATTCGGCCAGCTGCAGCTGCACCGCAACACCGCCCAACCAGCCCAGCGCCAAGCTGGCGGCCCGCCCCGCCGGGCGCGCTGTCGACCCCGTTCCCCCCATGGCGCCGCAGTGTAGGATGCGCCGCCTTTGCAAGGAGCCCCCGCCATGAGCAGCCCCCTCAGCACGACCATCGCCGAACGCCTGCAAGCCCTGGGCATCACGCTGCCGCCCGTTTCCGTGCCAGCCGCTGCCTATGTGCCCTTCGTGCGCACGGGCCAGCTGGTCTTCATTTCCGGTCACATCGCCAGGCGCGACGGCAAGCCGCTGGTCGGCCAGCTCGGCACCGACATGGACACCGAAGCCGGCAAGGCGGCCGCGCGCGCCATCGCCATCGACCTGATGGGCACGCTGCAGGCCGCAGTGGGCGACCTGACGAAGGTGACGCGCATCGTGAAGGTGCTGAGCCTCGTGAACAGCGCGCCCACCTACACCGAGCACCACCTCGTCACCAACGGCTGCAGCGAACTGCTGGCCGCCGTGTTCGGGCCGGAAGTGGGTGCACATGCACGCAACGCCTTCGGCGTGGCGCAGCTGCCGATGGGTGCCTGCGTGGAAATCGAGCTCATCGCCGAAGTCGGATGAGGTTGTCGGCACGCAGCCTGGCTGCCGCGCTGTTCGTGCTGCCGCTGGCCGCGGTGGGCGCGGCGCTGTACACGCAGTACGCCTGGGACATGCAGCCCTGCCCCTGGTGCGTGCTGCAGCGCGTCGTCTTCCTGGCGATTGCGCTGGCGGCCTTGCCCGCGCTGCTGTTCCGCGCAGCCTGGGCGCGCTGGCTCAGCGGTGGCCTGGTCGTTCTGCTGGCACTGGGCGGTGCGGCAGCGGCACTGTGGCAGCACTTCGTGGCGGCCTCCAGCACCTCGTGTGCGCTGACCTCGGCCGACCGCTGGATGCGCAACTCTGGCCTGGACGAACTGCTGCCGCAGGTGTTTGCCGCCTATGCCAGCTGTGCAGAAGCCAAGGTCAACCTGTTCGGCGTGCCTTACGAGTTCTACAGCCTGGCGCTGTTCATCGCGCTGGGCTTCGGGGCGTTCTTGCTGGTTTCGGGTCGAGCCCGCGCCCAATAAAAAAGCCGGCGCGAAGGCGCCGGCTTGCCGGAAAAACTCGCGGTTCAGGCTTTGCGGCGACGTGAAACGAAGCCGACGCCACCCAGGGCCAGCGCCACGAGGGCCAGGCTGGTGGGCTCGGGCACCGTGTTGCGCATCCAGATCAGCTGGTCTTGCTGGCCAGGAGTGCCGGTCGACTGCAAGACGTACAGCGAGTAGCCGCTCGCAGCGCCAGCGCTCGACAACAGGCTGTTCGCGCCCCAGAAATTCGTGGTGGTGCTGGTCGTGCTGTTGTTGCGATAGGCCGTGGCACTGGCTTCGCTGAAGTTGCCGGAGTCAAGCGTGCTGTCGGTGTCGTAAACGGTGTTCCAGATGGCCAGTTGCAGCGCGGTGGATTGGTCGTCCTTGAAGCCGGCCGCGGCGTTGGCCAGCATGTTGCTGTTGTTGACATAGCTGATGAGACTTGTCAGCGAAGCGGCCACGCCGGGCTTGCCCTTGGCCAGGAAATAGCTGTCCGCCGTGACGATGCTGTAGCTGGTGTACGAATGGCCGAGACCGATGTTCTCGGTCAACTCAACGCAGTAAGCCTCGAAGGCTCCGTTGAAGCCCGCAGCAAAGCCGCTGAGCGTCAGGGAGAAGGCGCCGCCTTGCCCGTTGAAATTGGGCGTGCTGACATTGACGGTGTTGCCACCGCCGTGAGCCCAGCCAACAAAATTGACCGTGCCGGCCTGTGCAGACAAGCCGGCAGCGAGCAGAGCTGCAGCGCAGGCTGTACGAATGAAGTGGTTCATGTCAGGTCTCCAACGGGTTGTATCGCTTAGCCGGGAAACCCCAGCCAGTAACCGAACGTTAACGACCCAGCCTCGCATCCGTCACCCCGCGAGTCAGGGACACCCCCCGGGACACGGTGCCAACTAAGGCACGTTGCACGCTCCCATGCGTTCACTCCAAACGCAGCACCTTCTGGAAACCGGCCACCACCCGCCCCTTGCGGGCGCGCTTGCCCATGTGGTCTGCCAGCGCCGACCACTTCAAGACCTCTGCCTTCGGCTTCTGCCCGCGGCCCAGGCCCACCACCTTCAAGGTATCGGCCAGCGTGGCCACGCTGAGCAGCGGCGCGCTCGCGTCCACGTCCATCAGCGTCAGCCCACGTCCGCCACCGGGCTGCAACTTCAGTTCGTCCAGCCCGTAGACGAGAAGGCGCCCGTCGGCGGCCAGGCAGGCCACCTGCTTGTGGGTGGCGGCTACCGGCACCGGCGGCAACAGCGTCTCTGACGCATCCAGCGTGAGGAAGGCCTTGCCGCCGCGGTTGCGGCCCACCATGTCGCCGGCCAGCGCCAGCAGCCCGTAGCCGCCACTGTTGGCGAGCAGCAGCGTGCGGCTGGCGGCACCGGCGAAGTAATGCGCAATCTGCGTGCCGGCTTCCAGGTCGATGAGCGTGGTGATGGGCACGCCGTCGCCGCGGCCGCCGGGCAGCAGCGACACCGCCACTGTGTAGACGCGGCCGCTGCCCTTGGCCTGCGTGCCGAAGACCAAAAGCATGTCGACCGTGCGCGCCAGAAAAACCGCATAAAGCCCGTCGCCCGGCTTGAAGGCCAGCGTCGCGGCATCCACCTCGTGGCCCTTCAGCGCACGCACCCAGCCCTTGGTGCTGACGACCACCGTCACCGGCTCGTCCACCACCTTCACCTCGACCACGGCCTTCTTTTCTTCCTGCACCAGCGTGCGGCGCTCATCGCCGTGGGCCTTGGCGTCGGCCTCGATCTCCTTGATCACCGTGCGCTTCAGCGCCGTCGGGCTGCCGAGAATGTCTTCGAGCTTGCCCTGCTGTTCACGCAGTTCCTTCAGCTCCTGCTCGATCTTGATGGCTTCCAGCCGCGCGAGTTGCCGCAGCCGGATTTCGAGAATGTCTTCCGCCTGACGGTCGCTCAAGCTGAAGCGCGCCATCAGCGCCGGCTTGGGCTCGTCGCTGTTGCGGATGATGCGGATCACCTCGTCGATGTTCAGCAGCACCTGCTGCCGGCCCTCCAGGATGTGGATGCGGTCCAGCACCTTGCCCAGGCGATGCCGCGTGCGGCGTTCCACCGTGCTCAGCCGGAAGGCGATCCACTCGATGAGGATCTTGCGCAGGCCCTTTTGCACCGGGCGGCCGTCCAGGCCCACCATCGTCAAATTCATCGGCACGCTGCTTTCCAGGCTGGTGTGCGCCAGCAGCGTGGTGATGAGTTCAGCCTGCTCCACCGTGCGGCTCTTGGGCTCGAAGACCAGGCGCACGGCCGCATCTTTGTTGCTCTCGTCGCGCACCGTGTCCAGCACGGCCAACAACGCCGCCTTTAGCTGCACCTGCTCGGGCGCCAGCGCCTTCTTGCCGGTCTTGACCTTGGGGTTGGTGATCTCCTCGACTTCTTCCAGCACCTTCTGCGTGCTGGTCTGCGGCGGCAGTTCCGTCACCACCAGCTGCCACTGGCCGCGCGCCAGGTCTTCGATGACCCAGCGTGCGCGCACCTTCAGGCTGCCGCGGCCGCTGGCATAGGCGTCGCGAATGTCACTGGTGCTGCTGATGATCTGCCCACCGCCGGGGAAATCAGGCGCGGGCAGCAGCGCGAACAACTCATCGTCGCTGAGCTTGTCGTCTTTCAGCAGCGCGATGCTGGCCGCAGCCACCTCGCGCAGGTTGTGGCTGGGCACCTCGGTGGCCAGGCCCACGGCAATACCGCTGGCGCCGTTCAGAAGCACGAACGGCAACCTTGCCGGCAGCTGTTTGGGTTCTTCCGTGCTGCCGTCGTAGTTGGGCTGGAAGTTGATCGTGCCTTCGTCGATCTCGTCCAGCATCAGGCGCGCGATGGGCGCCAGGCGCGCTTCGGTGTAGCGCATGGCC
>JBBSCV010000199.1:0-7888 GCA_038249925.1 Burkholderiales bacterium | reverse complement strand
TTCACCGCCGTGCCGCTGACGGCCACCATCATCATGCCGTTGGTCTCGCCCAGCACCTCGTAGTCGAAGTCGATGCCGACCACGCCGTCGGCCCCGAGTTCCTTGGCGCCTTCGATCATGTCTTCCATGGCCGCGTCGCGCGCACCCGAGAGGGCACGTTCGTAGCCGCCGGCGCGGCCGCCCACCACGTCGCGCACCGACGAGAACATGTCGCGGAAGATGTTGGCGCCGATGATCGCTTCGCCGTTCACCACGCCCAGGTAGGCCGCCACGTGCGGGCCCGGGCCCGTGGGCACCACTGTTGCCAGAAAGAACCCGGCATCCTTCTTCGAGAACCAGCCCATGTTGCGCTCCTTGGTGGCTGCAGCCGGCGAGCGCCGGTCTGCTGGCTGCATTCTGGCGCCGCGCACCTGGCCGCACGCTGGGTGCGGCCGCAGGGCATCATCGACCTCGCATGAGTACCGCCCCCACACCCGACACACCCGCCACGCCCGCCAACCTGTCGATACGCGCTACGCTGCGCCACACCGGTTTTCGCGCCCTGCTGGGTGGCGGCACCATCTACTTCATCGGCAATGCCATGCAGGCCATGGCGGCTGCCTGGCTGATGGTGGAGGTGACGGGTTCTTCCTTCCTCGCGGCGCTGGTGCAGACGGCGGTGTTCCTGCCGATGTTCCTGCTGGCCCTGCCCGCCGGTGTGCTGGCCGACACCACCGACCGCCGCCGCCTGATGCTGGGTGCCCTGGCCGTGCAGGCGGTGCTGGTGTCGCTGCTGGCCCTGCTCTTCATCCTGGGCGTGGCCGGCCCGGGCACGCTGCTGCTGCTGACGTTCCTCACCGGCTGCTGCACGGCCATGCTGTCGCCTTCGTGGAACTCGGCCATCGTCGACGTGGTGCCACGTGAAGAGTTGCCGCAGGCCATCACCGCCATCGGCATCTCTTACAACAGCGCCCGTGCCCTGGGCCCGGCCATCGCCGGCGCGGTGTACGCAGCCGTCGGGCCGGGCTGGGTGTTCGTGCTGGCCGTGCTCGGGGTGCTGGCGCTGATGGAGAGCGTGCGCCGCCACCCGCCGCGCCCGCATCCGCCTTCACGCCTGCCGGCTGAACGACTGTGGGGCGGCATGCTCAGCGCGCTGCGCTTCGCGCGCCACAGCGAAACCCTGCTCGCGCAGCTGGTGCGCACCGGCGCCTACAGCGCGGCGGGCTCGGCGCTGTGGGCGCTGTTGCCCGTGATCGGCTTTCGGCAGCTCGGCCTGGGCTCGGCAGGTTTCGGCCTGCTGATGGGCTGTCTGGGCACGGGCGCGGTGCTGGCGGGCCTGGTGCTGGGCCGGCTGCGCGCAAGGCTGGGTCTGGAGCGCCTGGTGCTCATCGGCGGCGTGGTTTTCGCCCTCGTGATGGCGGTGGCCGCGCTGTCCACCGAGCGCTGGCTGACCTACGCCGCGCTGATGGCCGGTGGCGCCAGCTGGATGAGCGTGATGAGCACCTACAACACCGCAACCCAAACCAGCGTGCCGCCCTGGGTGCGCGCACGTGCCGTCAGTCTGCACACGCTGTGTGCGCTGGGCGCCTTCGCCATCGGCTCGGCCTTCTGGGGCGCGCTGTCCGACATCGTCGGCCTGACGCCGGCGCTGCTGATCGGCGCTGCGGCCATGGGCGCGGGGCTGCTGCTGGCCAAACCCTTCCCGCTGCGCATGAGCGAGCTGCACGAGGTGACGCAGGTGCCGCTGTCGGAAGACCTGTTCGTGAAGCACCAGCCCGACCCCGAGGCCGGCCCGGTGGCGGTGGAGATCGGCTACCGCATCCGCCCCGAAAACACCGAAGCCTTTCTGGAAGACGTGAGCCTGCTGCGCGCCCCGCGCCGCCGCGACGGCGCCACCTTCTGGCGCGTCTACCGCGACCTCTCGGACCCCTCGCGCTTCGTCGAACGTTTCATCGTCACGAGCTGGGCCGACTACCTGCACCAGCGCGCCCGCGGCACGCTGGCCGACCAGCAGATCGAAGCCGGGCTGCGTGAACATCTGCAGCACGGCGAAGTGCCCAGCCTGCAGCACTACATCGCTGAACGTTGAGCGGTGTGCAGCAGGCGGTAGGCGGTAGGCGGCAGGTTGTATTCGCCAACAGGCAAGCGGCTGGCGCCATGAACACCGGCAGGCCGCGCAGCCGCTAGACGCGCCCCATCACCGGCACGCTGGCGCCGGTGACGGCCGAGGCCTCGTCGCTCAGCAGGAAGGCGATCACGCGCGAAAGCTCTGCGGTGCTGACCCACAGCGCGGGGTCGGCCTCGGGCATGTCGGCGCGATTGGCGGGGGTGTCCAGCACGCTGGGCAGCACGGCGTTCACGCGCAGGCCGCGCGCCTTGAACTCTTCGGCCAGGGCTTCGGTGAGGCGTGCCACGCCGGCCTTGGCCGCGGCATAGGCGCCCATGCCGAGGCCGGCCTTCAGCGCTGCGGCCGCGCCCACGTTGACGATGGCGGAGGTTTTCTGCGCCAGCAGCAGCGGCAGCGCAGCCTGGCTGGCCAGCAGCGCGCTGCGCAGGTTCATGGCGTACTGCTGGTCCCAGGTGTCGGCGTGGCCGCCCTCGACCTTTTGCCAGACGAAGCCGCCAGCGACGTTGACCAGACCGTCCAGCCCGCCGAGCAGCGCTGCGGCCCGCTGCAGGCCGGCGGTGGCCGAGGCCTCGTCGGCCAGGTCGACACCGCCCACCACCACGGTGCCGGGCGGGGCCGGGTGTTCGCTGCTGGCGGCATGGCGGTCGATCAGCGCCACGCGGGCGCCGCGCGCCGCCAGCATTTCGCCCAGCTGCATGCCCAGGCGGCCCAGGCCACCGGTGACGGCGATGCGGCGGCCTTGCAGGCCTTGGATGTCGTGGGGTGTCATGGCGGGTGCTCGGGCAGAAAGGTCAGAGGGGGACGTCGGCGTGGAGGCAATGCGCCTTGAGAAAGCGCGAAAGCGCGACACCATGGTTGCCGGCGGCGACGGCCCATTGGACAGCATCCCTGTGCCGAGGTGCCGAGGCGCTGAAGTGGCGCGATCACCCGCCGTGGCCGGGGACAATGCACCCCTTGTTCTTCCACCCACAGCCTCTGCATGACCGTGCCCACCACAGACTTCGCCCTGCGCGGCGACCACATCACGCTCGACGCGCTGCTCAAGGCCACCGGCCTGGCCAGCAGCGGCGGCGAAGCCAAGGTCTTCATCACCGAAGGCCGGATTCAGGTGAACGGCGAAGCCGAAACCCGCCGCGGCCGCAAGCTGCGTGCGGGCGACGTGGTGGCCTTGGGTGACGCCCGAGTGCATCTGCAGGCACCGGCCCCCGGCACAGCGGGACAATGAGGCCATGGACTACCCCCGCTACGACCCCGCTTCGCAGCTGACGCCGCTGCAGCCCGCCGAACTCGACGCCCTCGACCACCTGCTGCAGGCCCTGCCCGCTGCAGGTGCCGACGGCGTGATGAGCCTGGACGGCGTGGACGGCTACCTCACCGCACTGGCCGCTGGCCCCGCCGCGTTGCTGGCCAACCTGGCCACCGCTGAATGGCTGCCGCTGGTATGGGGCGGCGACGGCCCCGAAGGCAACGAAGGCGCCGAGCCCTTCACCAGCAAGCGCCAGCGCAAGACCACCGTGGTGCAACTGCTGCGCCACCTGCGCCACGCGGCCGACGAACTGCAGCGGCCCGACAGTTGGGAGCCCATCTTCAGCATCGCCGAGAAAGGCCCCGACGAATTCGCCGACGCCAGCGACTGGTGCACCGGCTTCCTGCAGGCTGTCGACCTGCTGCCATCGGCCTGGGACGGTGCGTGGGACGACCCCGCCGTGGCCCCGCTGCTGCAGCTGGGCGGTGGCCTGGACGGCGTGCCAACGCCTGCGCTGGACGCCGAGGGTGGAGCCATCGATCTGGACGACCCGGCCGATGTCGACCGCCTGAGCCGCGCCGTGCCCGACGCCGTGCTGCGCCTGCGCGCGCTGTTCAACCCCAGCGCGGCAGAAAGTTCGGCAACAACACCACCGCCCACGTAAAGGGCACACCCAGCAGCGCCAGCATCACCGCAGCGCTGCCCAGGTCCTTCGCGCGGCCCAGCAGCGGCTGCTGCTCCAGCGAGATGGCATCGGCCAGGGCCTCGATGGCCGAGTTCAACAACTCCACCAGCAGCACCAGCACCACGCTGCCCACCATGGCCAGCAACTGCCAGCGACCCGGCGCCAGAAAGGGCGCGGCCACCAGCAGCGGCACACCGAGCAGCAGTTCCTGGCGGAAAGCCGCCTCGTGGCGCACCGCAGCACGCAGGCCGGCGAAGGAATAACGCGCCGCGTTGGCCACGCGGCCCAGGCCGCCTCGGCTTTTGAAGCTGGAGGCAGCGGCTTCAGTGGACGGGTCGGAAGAGCGGGGGTCGGGCTTCATCATGTCTCGGGCTGGTTGAGGTCGAGCAGCGGGGCCAGGTGAAGTTCGACGGCAAAGCCGCTGGCTGTCTCGATCAGGCGCAAACGGCCGCCGTGGGCGCGTGCCACCAGGTCGGCCAGCATCAGCCCCAGGCCCGTGCGGCCCTGATAGTCCTGGCTGTCCAACGCTGCTTGCCAGCCTTGGCGGCGAGCCGCATCGGCGCCTTCGCCGTCGTCGTGCAGGCGCAGCACCTCGGGCGCAGGCGTGCTGATGCGCACCTCTTGCGCGCCATGGCGCTGCGCGTTGTCCAGCAGGTTCAGCAAGGCGGCGGTCAGCAGGTCGACGTCGCCACTGACGGGCTGGGTGGCCTGCACACGCACGGCCAGCCCTTCCGGCGCCAGGCGCTCCACCAGCGTGTGCAAGTTCAAAGGCTCGCGCTGCAGCTCCAAACCGCTGCGAAACAAGGTCAGCAGCCCCACCACCACGCGCTGCAGGCGCGTGGCCGCTTCTCGCACACGCAGCAGGCGGGGCTGCAGCGCGGGGGGCGCCTCGCGCAAGGCCACGGCCAACTGGGCGTCGATGCCTGCCAGCGGCGTGCGCAGCGCATGGGCGGCATGAGCGGTGAAAGCGCGCTCCTGCGCCACACGCTGCACCAGCCGCGCGGCCAGGGCGTCGATGGCCTGGTGCACGGGGTGCAGTTCGGCATGCTGCGCGGGGCCGAGCGTGGCGCCGGGCTGCAGCGGGTCGTGGTCGGCCATGCGCTGCGACAAGGCCAACAGCGGAGCGAGTTCCTGGCGCACCCGCATGCGCAGCCACAGCAGCCCGAGCAGGCCCATCGGCAAGCCGGCCAACAACACCGCGAAACCCAGCTCGGCCATGGCTTCGCTGCGCTCGCCGGTGGTTTGCGCCACGTACAGCAACTGGCTGTCGCGCCCGAGCGCGACGCCATACACGCGCCACTCGGGCAGGCTGCTGAAGCCCGGCGAAGGCGTGGCCAGCAAAGGCAGGACCGGCGCTCCGACGGAATGGCGCACCACCACGGCCGGCCCGGCATGGCTGACCTGTTGCCACACGAAGCGCCGGCTGCCGGCTGCCTTCAGGCCTTCGGGGCCGCTGGCGGCGGCCGCCGGTGCGCCGTCAGCGAGCAGCGGGCCGATCAACACCTCGGCGGTGGCCTGAAGGGTGTCGTCCAGCAACTCCTCGGTTTCTTCATGCACCGCCAGCCACACCGCCAGCGCCAGTGCCACACACCACACCAGCGCCCACAGCGTCAGCGCGCGCAGCAGTCGGCTGCTGATCGACTGCTTCGGCACGGCCACTGTCATGACACGCCAGCCTCGGCCGGCCCTGGCCCGGCACCGGCCATGCGGTAGCCCAAACCGCGCACCGTCTCCACCACTTCACGGCCCAGTTTGCGGCGCAGGCTGCTCACATGCACTTCCAGCGCATTGCTGGCCAGCACGGCGTCGAAGCCCAGCACCAGGCCTTCGAGTTCGGTCTTGGCGACGATGCGCCCGGCGCGCAAGGTCAGCGCTTCCAGCACCGCCCACTCGCGCGCGGTGAGCTCCACCCGCTCGGCCCCCAGCCAGACACCACGCGCCGCCAGGTCCACCGCCACATCGCCGAAGTGCACCCGTGCCGCGGCCGCGCCCGCGCTGCGCCGGCACACGGCGCGCAGCCGGGCAGACAGCTCCTCCGGGGCAAATGGCTTCACCAGGTAGTCGTCGGCACCGCCGTCCAGGCCCTGCAGCCGGTCGGCCAACAGGTCGCGCGCCGTCAGCATCAGCGCGGGTGTGGTCGCGCCGCGGCGGCGCTGCGCACGCAGCCAGTCCAGCCCCGAACCATCGGGCAACTGCCAGTCCACCAGCCAGGCGTCGAAGGCCTCGCCGCGGTAGGCGTCGATGTCGCCCAGCCGGCGCGCCCAGTCGACGACATGGCCATCGGCGCGCAGGAAGTCGCGCAAGCCTTCGCCCAGCAATTCGTCGTCTTCGATCAGCAGCAGTCGCATCTGGGCCGGGCCCGCAAGCCAGCAGGCCGCAGGGGAATGAGGGATATGGCGGGGTGATGGGGGTTGGGGCCGCCACGGTAGCACCGCGATGCAGCGCCAGTCTTCAGGCCAGCTTCAGACGCAGGCATTGCAATCTCTTCATGAATGTCAACGCCCGTGCGGCCCCTTCGCTGTCTTTTACTGTCGCGCTCGAGCCGTTGATGCTCGCGGCCAGCCTGTTCTGGGCGCTGGGCGCCAACCGGCTGTTCTTCGCCGCCGCGCTGAAAGAACGCGCCTTCACGCAGCCAAGCACCTGGGGTTTCGCTCTGGCGATGCTGGTGATGCTGGTGGCGGTGAACTTCCTGCTGCTGTCGCTGGTGTGCACGCGCCACACCGTCAAGCCCGTGATCGCGGCGCTGACCGTGGCCACGGCATTCGCCAGCCACTTCATGCAGACCTACGGCGCCTACCTCGACCCCTCGATGATGCGCAACGTGCTGCACACCGATGTCGCCGAGGCGCGCGAGCTCTTCTCGTGGGGCCTGCTGCCGCACCTGTTGCTGCATGCGGTGCTGCCGCTGGCGCTGCTGTGGCGCGTGCGCGTGGCACCCCGGTCGTGGGGGCGCGCGGCGGGCTGGCGGCTGGGCGCTGCGCTCAGCGCAGGGGTATTGCTGGTGGGCGCGCTGTTGACCATCTTTCAGCCCTTCGCTTCGATGATGCGCAACCACAAGGAGATGCGCTACCTGGCCACGCCTTCGAACCTGCTGTGGTCGACAGCGGCGGTGGGCGCGGCGCAGATGCGTGGTGCAGCCAAGCCCCGCCAGCCCATCGGCCTGGATGCGAAACCCGGCTCGGCAATGGCCGCACGCACGCGGCCGCTGCTGCTGGTGATGGTGGTGGGCGAAACCGCGCGCGCTGCGAACTGGGGCCTGAACGGCTATGCGCGCCAGACGACGCCGGAGCTGGCCGCCTTGGCAACCCTGTCAACTCAGCCGGGGAAGACGCAGACGGGCATGCTGCTGAACTTTCCCGATGCCACCGCGTGCGGCACCAACACCGAGACCTCGCTGCCCTGCATGTTTGCGCCAGTGGGCCGGCGCGACTACGACGAGGCACGCATACGCGGCAGCGAGTCGCTGCTGCACGTGCTGGCACGCGCTGGCGTCGCAGTGAAATGGCGCGACAACCAGGCAGGCTGCAAGGGCGTGTGCGAAGGCCTGCCGCAAGACGAGGTGAGCTCGCTGAAACTGCCCGGCCTTTGCAGCGATGGTCACTGCATGGACGAAGGTCTGCTGCATGGCCTGGACGAACGCCTGGCGGCGCTGGCGTCACAGCGCAATGGCACCGGCATCATCGACATCCAGGCCAACGCCAACGCCCATGCGAACACCAGCGCGGGCGCAGCCACCCAGATGCTGGTGCTGCACATGCTGGGCAACCACGGGCCGTCCTACTTCCGCCGCTACCCGCCGGCCTTCGCACGTTTCCAGCCGGCCTGCATGTCGGACGACCTGCAGAACTGC
>JBBSCV010000198.1:0-7908 GCA_038249925.1 Burkholderiales bacterium | reverse complement strand
GCCATCAGCGGCTCGCGCGTGCCGACGGTGGGTGCGTCTGGCGGGCTGTTTGCGCTGCTGCTGGCCTTCGGCATGCTGTTTCCCGACCGCATCATCATGCCGCTGTTCCCGCCCATCCCGATGAAGGCGCGCACCTTCGTCATCGTCTTCGGCGCGCTCGAACTGGTGCTGGGTCTGATGAACACGGGCAGCGTGGCGCACTTCGCGCACCTCGGCGGCATGGTGGGCGGCTTTCTCATGATTCGCTACTGGCGGCGCCAGCCGCCTTTCGGCCGAGGACGCTGACGCGTCGCCTGCAAATTCACCCTGCGCCGCGCTGGCACGCCATCGGCCTCATGCTCTTGCCCCAGATGCGCGGGTGGCGCGGGGAGACGGCGCATGGTGAATCAAGGCCAAGTTCGGTGGCAGCTTTGTGCAAGGCTGGCCGCTGCCGCAGGTGCGGCGGCCACGCTGCTGGCCACCTTGCTGGCCGCACCCGCAGCTGCTTCCGAGATTGAAACGCAATCACGTGCGCTCCAGCGCGCGCACGAAGCCGTGGTCGGCATCGAAGTGCAAGTCGTCGACGGCGCCAGCTCGGCAAAGATGCTCGGCATGGAGCGCCAAGGCTCGGGTGTGCTGATCAGCGACGACGGTCTGGTGTTGACCATCGGCTACCTGGTGCTGGAAGCCGAGAGCGTGCAGATCGTCACCGACGACGGCCGCCGCCTGCCCGCGCGAGTGGTGGCCTACGACGTGGCCACCGGCTTCGGCCTCGTGCAGGCCCTGGCACCCTTGGGCCGTGCGTCAGTGCCACTGGCCGCCCGCAGCGCAGAACCGGGCGAGACGCCACTCAACGTGGTGAGCGGCGGCGGCGACGGCGAGGTCGACACAGTCAAGCTCGTCTCGCGCCGCGCGTTTTCCGGCTTCTGGGAATACCACGTCGAAGGTGCGCTCTTCACCTCACCGCCCGCGCGCATGCACAGCGGCGCCGCGCTTTTCAACACCCGCGGTGAACTGCTCGGTGTCGGCTCGTTGGTCGTGGCCGATGCGCGCGGCCCGGGCCAGCCACGGGCGCCTGGCAACCTTTTCGTGCCGGTGGAACTGCTGCTGCCTGTGCTGGCCGAGATGCGCGCACAAGGCCGATCTCTCGCCAGCGCGCGGCCCTGGCTGGGGCTGAACTGCGCCGAGCAGGCAGGACAACTGCGGGTGTTGCGAGTCACAGACGACAGCCCCGCCGACGTCGCCGGCCTGCAGGTGGGCGACCGCATCACACGGCTGGACGGCGTGAAGGTGACGGCGCTGGCCCAGCTGTGGCAAGCGCTGTGGGCCGATGCGCGACCGGAACGCGCGGTGGAACTGGAAATAGAGCGCGGCGGCAGGCCCATGACCATCACCGTGCAGGCCGTGGATCGGGCGTGGACCATGAAACGCGCGCAAGGTATCTGAACGGTTGTGCCGGGCTGCGGAACCTCTTTGCACCCCCTGGACAGGCCCTGCACCGCGTCCGCTCCTCAGCCCTGTTGCAAGCCCTCTTTCACCGTCGGGTAGCGCAGCCGCAGCCGCAGTTCATCCTTCAGCCGGTGGTTGTGCAGGCGACGTGATTCGCTCATGAAACTCATCAGCATCGGGCTGAACGTTCCACGCGCTTCTTCTCGCGTGACGCGCGGCGGGCGCGGCAGGCCGCACAGGTCGGCCGCGAGGTCGAAGTAGTCGCCCATCTTCAAATCGGTGTCGTCGCTGGCGTGCAGCACGCGCTGTGGCCGCCCACGGTAAAGCGCGGCCACGCAGGCGCGCGCCAGGTCGTCGGCGTGGATGTGGTTGGTGTAGACGTCGTCCTCGGGTGCCAGCACCGCGGTGCCCCGCGCCAGCCGCTCACGCGGGTGGCCGCCGGGCCGGTTGCTGGCGTAGATGCCGGGAATGCGCAGCAGCGTCACGCGCACGCCGGTGCGGCGGCCAAACCAGCGCAGCTGCGCTTCGGCATCGACGCGACGCCGGGCGCGGTCGGTGGCCGGCGCCAACGCGCGTGTTTCGTCGAAACTCGCGCCTTCGCAATCGCCATAAACACCGCTGGTGCTGCCGTAGACGAGGCGCTGCACGCGCCCGCCGCGGGCCAGGGCGCGCAGCAGGGCGCGGGTGCGCGGGTCGGTGGTGCCTTGCAGCGGCGGGGGTGCCAGATGCAGCACCGCATCGGCCAAGCCACCCAGGCGTCCGAGGCTGGCGGGTTCGTCGAGGTTGCCCAGCAGCGGCGTGGCGCCGAGAGCGCGCAGTTCGTCCAGGCGCGAGAGGCTCGACGTCAACGCCAGCACGCGCCAACCCGGCAACACCAGCGGCAGCACGCGCTGACCCACGTCGCCGCAGCCCACGATCAACAGCGTGGGCCGGCGCGCAGCGGCCAGGGGTAACAGGGCGGGCAAGGGCATGGTAGGCAGTGGGCAGGCTGGCGCGCGAGGGGCGGGCACAATTCGCAGCCGAGTTTAAGAGCGCTCCGGCGCCGTCTTCTCTGCTGCTTCTTTGCCATTCCTCTCGCCATCATGAGCTTCCAGATCACCCTGAAACCTTCACAACGCGTCTTCACGGTCGATGCCGACGAGGCCATCCTGCCCGCCGCCATCCGCCAGGGCGTGGGCCTGCCCTACGGCTGCCGCGACGGCGCCTGCGGCTCGTGCAAGAGCCGGCTGCTGGAGGGCCGCGTGGTGCACGGGGCGCACCAGAGCAAGGCGCTGTCGACTGAGGAGGAGGAGCAGGGCTACATCCTCACATGCTGCGCCCAGCCGCAGACCGACTGCGTGGTCGAGGCGCGCAGCGTGCCCGGCGCGGGCGAGTACCCGGTGCTGAAGTTACCGTCGCGCGTGCTGAGCATCGCCCGGCCCAGCGCCGACGTGGCAGTGCTGAAGCTGCAGTTGCCGGCCAACCAGAACCTCCAGTACCGCGCCGGCCAGTATGTCGAATTCATCCTGCGCGACGGCGCGCGCCGCAGCTACAGCATGGCCAATGCGCCGCACCTGCTGGGCAGCCCGCCGGCCATCGAGCTGCACCTGCGCCACATGCCCGGCGGCAAGTTCACGGACCATGTCTTCGCTGCCATGAAAGAGAAGGACATCCTGCGCATGGAAGGACCCTACGGCACCTTCTTCCTGCGCGATGCGTCGTCCAAGCCCATGGTGCTGGTGGCCAGCGGCACCGGCTTCGCGCCCATCAAGGCGCTGATCCAGCAGCTGCAATACAAGGCGAGCACGCGCCCGGCAGTGCTGTACTGGGGCGGCCGCCGCCCGGCCGACCTCTACGAAAACGCCTGGTGTGAACAGGCGGCGGCCGAGTTGCCCTGGCTGCGCTACGTGCCCGTGGTGAGCAACGCGCTGCCTGAAGACGGCTGGGCCGGCCGCACGGGTTTCGTCCACCACGCCGTGATGCAGGACTTTCCTGATCTGTCGGGCCACCAGGTGTATGCCTGCGGCTCGCCCGTCGTCGTCGAATCTGCCGAGCGCGATTTCAAGGCCCTGTGCGGGCTGCCGGCCGATGAGTTCTACGCCGACAGCTTCACTTCAGAAGCCGACAAGCAGACTGCAGACATTCAGTCACCCAGGTAGGCGGCGCAAGCCACTCGCCGAGGTACGCTGCGCGTGAGTCACTCGCCAAGGTACGCTGCGCGTGAGTCACTCGCCAAGGTAAGCTGCGCGTAAGTCATTCACCAAGGTACGCTGCGCGTACCCGAGGGTCGGACAGCAAGTCCTTGGCGTCGCCGGTCATGGTGATTTCGCCCGAGTCCATGACGTAGCCGCGGTTGGCCAGGCCCAGGGCTCGGCTGGCGTTCTGCTCCACCAGCAGCACGGTCGTGCCGCGCTTGTGGATGTCGGCCACCACCTCGAAGATCTTGTCGACCATGATGGGGCTCAGGCCCATGCTGGGTTCGTCCAGCAGCAGCACCTTGGGGCGCGCCATCAGCGCGCGGCCCATGGCCAGCATCTGCTGTTCGCCGCCACTCATGGTGCCGGCCAGCTGGTTGCGGCGTTCCTTCAGGCGCGGAAAGATCGCGAAGACCTTGTCGATGTCGGCATCGATCTCCTTGTCGTTGCGAACGAAGGCGCCCATCTGCAGGTTCTCGGTGATGGTCATTCGCGCGAAAGTGCCGCGCCCTTCCGGCACCATCACGAGGCCTTGCTTCACGAGGTCCCAGGGGCCCTGGCCCTTGATGTCGCGGCCGAGAAATTCAATGCTGCCCTCGGCCACCGGCTGCGTGCCGGTGATGGCTTTCAGCGTGGTGGTCTTGCCGGCGCCGTTGGCACCGATGAGGCTGACCAGTTCACCCTGCAGCACCTCGAAACTGACACCCTTGACCGCCTGAATGCCGCCGTAAGACACCTTCAGGCCGGTCACCGTCAACATGGATTGAGTCATCGCCTGCCGCCCGCTTCTTGTCGTTAGTGCGCACCGGTGCCGAGGTAGGCCTCGATCACCTTCGCGTTCTTCTGCACCTCGGCGGGGTTGCCTTCGGCGATCTGCTTGCCGTAATCAAGCACCGTCACACGGTCGCACAGACCCATCACCAGCTTCACGTCATGCTCGATCAACAAGATGGTGCGGCCGTCCTTGCGGATGCGATCGATGAGCTCACGCAGCACCACCTTCTCGGTGGCGTTCATGCCGGCCGCGGGTTCGTCCAGCGCAATCAACTTGGGGTCGGTGGCCAGCGCACGTGCAATCTCCAGCCGCCGCTGGTCGCCGTAGCTGAGGGTGCGCGCCCTGAAATCGGCGTACTTGCCGATGCCCACGTAGTCAAGCAATTCCTGCGAGCGCGCAGCAATGGCAGCTTCTTCGGCCTTGAAGCCCGCTGTGCGAAAGATGGCGCCGCCGAGGCCTGAAACGGTGCGCACGTGGCGGCCCACCATCACATTCTCGAGCGCCGTCATCTCGGCAAATAGCCGGATGTTCTGGAAGGTGCGCGCAATGCCCGCCTTGGCTACTTCGTGCACGGCGCTGGGCTTGTAGGGCGCGCCGCCGAGTTCGAAAGTGCCGCCGTCGGGCGTGTACAGGCCGGTGATGACGTTGAAGAAGGTGGTCTTGCCAGCGCCGTTGGGGCCGATCAGGCCGTAGACCTGCCCCGGCATGATGGTGACGCCGACATCCGACAAGGCCTGCAGGCCGCCGAAGCGCTTGCTGACGCCTTGCACGTTCAGCACGGGCGTGGTGGTCGCTGCTGCCGTGCTTGCGAAGGTGTTCGCTGCGGAGGTGTTCATGGGAAGTGGTGTGCTCATGCTGCGACCGGCCATCAATTCGTCACGGGCTGCGGCGCAGCCTTGCCATGTTCACGGGCAGGCCACAAGCCGCGTGGCCGCGCCAGCATGATGCCGATCATGGCCAGCGCAATGAGCAGCTGGCGCAGGATGGAAGCGTCCAGACGCCCGCCCGTCATCTGCTGCAGCGGCCCGGCCACGTAGCGCAGCACCTCGGGCAGCGCGGCCAGCATCACCGCGCCCAGGATCACGCCCGGCAGATGACCCATGCCGCCCAGAACCACCATGGCCACGATCAACACGCTTTCCTGCAGGCTGAAGCTCTCGGGCGAGACGAAGCCCTGGAACGAAGCGAACATCGAACCCGACACACCCCCGAAGGTGGCGCCCATGCCGAAGGCCAGCAGCTTCATGTTGCGGGTGTTGATGCCCATCGCCTTGGCCGCAATTTCGTCTTCGCGTATGGCCATCCAGGCGCGGCCGATGCGGCTTCTTTCCAGCCGGTGGCAAATGACCACGCTGACAACCACCAGGAAGAGGAAGAGGTAGTAGTACAGCACCACCGAGCTGATGCGGTAGCTGCCGATCTCGATGGCCTTGCCGAAGCTGAAGCCGAAGAGGTTCATCGAGTCGATGCGGTCCAGCCCGCGCGGCCCGTTGGTGATGTTCACCGGGTGCTCGAGATTGTTCAGGAACACGCGGATGATTTCGCCGAAGCCCAGCGTCACGATGGCGAGATAGTCGCCACGCAGCTTCAACACCGGCGTGCCGAGCAGCACGCCCGCTATGGCCGCCAGCCCCGCTGCCAGCGGCACCACCGCCCACACCGGCGTGTGCAGGCCGTCAGGGAACATGGCAGCCACCCAGGGGAAGTTTTCCCACAGATGCGGGCTGGCCAGCAGCGCGTACATGTAGGCGCCAACAGCGTAGAACGCGACATAGCCCAGGTCGAGCAGCCCGGCGTAACCCACCACGATGTTCAGCCCCAGCGCCAGCAGCACATACAAGAGCGAGAGCGCCATGATGCGCACCCAGCCCTGGCCGAAGTACTGCGCCACCAGCGGCAGCGCCAGCAGGGCCAGCGCGCAGATGAAGAAGACGAAGATCTTGTGTTTCATCGCGGCCGCTCCTTCAGGCCCGGTCGGCGACGCGTTCGCCGAGCAGGCCTTGAGGGCGCAGCGTCAGCACCAGGATCAGCGCGACAAAGGCGAAGATGTCGGCGTAATGGCTGCCCAGCAGGCCGCCGGTGAGTGCCCCGAGGTAACCCGCGCCCAGCGCCTCCACCAGGCCCAGCAACAGCCCGCCCACCACGGCGCCCGCCAGGTTGCCGATGCCGCCCAGCACCGCAGCCGTGAAGGCCTTCAGCCCAGGCAGGAAGCCCATGCTGTGCTGCACGGTGCCGTAGTTGGCGGCCCACATCACGCCGGCCACGGCGGCCAGCGCGGCGCCGATGATGAAGGTGGCGCTGATGACCATGTCGGGCTTGACGCCCATCAGCGCGGCCACGCGGGGGTTCTCTGCCGTGGCACGCATCGCGCGGCCCAGCTTGGTGCGGTTCACCAGGTACATCAGTGCCGCCAGCAGCACGGTGGTCAGGCCCAGGATCAGGCATTGCGTGACCGTGATGACGGGCCCACCCAGGTTGATGGGCTCAGTGGGCAGCAGCAGCGGGTAGGGCTTGGGGTTGGGCTTCCAGATGATCATCGCCAGCGTCTGCAGCAGCAGACTCACGCCCATAGCGGTGATCAGCGGTGCCAGCCTGGGCGCCGAGCGCAGGGGCCGGTAGGCCAGCTTCTCGATGCTGAAGTTCAGCGCGGCGCAGATGGCGATCGAACACAAGAGCGACAAGCCCATGATCACGTAGCCGGGCATGCCCGAATCGGCCAGCATGGACACCACCGTCCAGCTGACCAGCGCGCCCACCATCAGCACTTCGCCATGGGCGAAGTTGATGAGGTTGATGATGCCGTAGACCATGGTGTAGCCCAGCGCCACCAGCGCATACATGCTGCCCAGCACCAGCCCGTTGATGATTTGCTGGAAGAAGGTTTCCATCGAGAGAACTCCGGTTGCCGCTGCCGTTTCGGGCCCACGCGGGGGTGCATGCAAGAAAGCGGCCATGCGAGCCCCGACAAGTCTGCGGGGCTTGCAGTGGGGCGGGATTCTAGATTCGCCCCAACGCGTCCCCGCGGGGGGCTTACCCCGTCGCCAGCAACCAGTGTGTTGACAGCGGGACGCTGGTCAACGAGGCGTCTTCGCGGCTTCGTCGGGTGAACGCAGTTCGACCAGGCGTTCGGCGATGCGCCCCTCAAGGCCACGGCCCGCAGGCTTGTAGAACTGCTGCTGCGGCAAGCCTTCGGGCAGGTAGCGCTCGCCGGCGGCATAGCCGCCTTCCTCGTCGTGCGCGTAGCGATAGCCGGCGCCGTGGCCCAGCCCCTTCATCAGCTGGGTGGGCGCGTTGCGCAGGTGCATCGGCACAGGGCGGCTGCCGTCGCTGCGCACCAGCTCGCGCACGGCGTTCCAGCCTTTGTAGACGGCATTCGATTTGGGCGCCACCGCCAGGTACACCACCGCCTGCGCCAGCGCCAGTTCACCTTCGGGCGAACCCAGGCGCTCGTAGACCTCGGCAGCGTCCAGCGCCAGGCGCAGGGCGCGCGGGTCGGCCAGACCCACTTCCTCGGACGCCATGCGAACGATG
>JBBSCV010000197.1:0-7909 GCA_038249925.1 Burkholderiales bacterium | reverse complement strand
CAGGGCGCCGGACGGCGCCCCAGTGTGGTCTTCGCCCACCACCAGCATCAGGCCGTTGGGCACGGTGCGCACGGTGACGGGCAGCCGCCACTGATCGGCTGGCGCAACGGCTTCAGACCCGGGCTGGGCCAGGGCCGGTGCGGCCGGCGAGAACAGCGTAAGTACGGTGGCCACCGAAATGGCGAGCAGAGCAAGTGGGCGCAGGGGCAAAGGCAAAGCAGGCCGCAATGGCTGCAAGTGTGCCGCAGCGCGGGCGCCGCTTGGCGGCCCAGCGTTGCACCGGACAGCGAGGCGCGAATGACCGGTTGCCGGGGCCGGGGCCGGCATGCCACCTGAAATCCAGGCTGCGCAAGCGCAGCAACTGGAGGCACCTTGGTCTACCCAAGCGCTGTTCGGCGCAGGCCCATCAAGCCCAGCACGCCAGTGAGCATCAGCACCCAAGTGCCCGGCTCGGGCACGGCCGTGACCCGCAGCACGCCCGAGGTGTAGATTTGCGAGGAATCCCAGCTCAAGCCCGCGCCCAGTCCGGGCAGGTTAATAACCTCAAAGTAGCCCAACGGCGCCTGGGCATAGCTGAACAGCGCGAAGCCGGCGCCGGCAAGGGGCGCGAAGCCGTTGATCAGGCGGACCTTCAAAAAGCTGTTGACGTCAAACAGCACGCTGCCGCCGAAGACGATGCGGTCGTGCTGGCTGCCCGCTGCCAGGCCGCCCAGTTCCATGATCACCTGGCTGGCGAACTGCACGTTGGCCATCTGCACCTCGGCCGGTGAAGCGCCGGGCGAATAGCCACCTTCGAAACGGTGCACGCCGAAGGTGCCTGTGAAATTGCCTTTGCCCGATACGGCACCGGCATAGACGATGCGGGCGCCGCCGCTGACGCGCACCTCACCATCGTTGACAAGCCCATCCCATACCGACAGGTCCGCGCCGTCGGTGGCGTGGATCACGCCGCGTGCGCCGTTGGTGACATCACCCAGCAAATCTGCGCGGCCGTTGCCCGTCAACACCAGGCCGCCGTTCTGCAGGCGGTCGACACCGTAGCTCACCTGCAACGCGCCGCGCTGGATCTCCAGCGTGGCACCGCCCTGGTTGACGACACGCCCTTCGAACGTCAGCGTGCCACCATCCCGAATGCGGACGAGTGAACCGTCTGCCATTGAATGCACGGTGCCGGCCAAAGTCAGGTTCTGCCCGGCGCCCACCTGCACACCAGCGGCACCGCCGCCGCGGTTGATCAAGTTGGCCTCGAGGCGGCCACTGCCCGTGACCAAACCACGATTGTCCAAGCCACCGTTCATCACCAGCACTTGGCCGGGAACCGCGCTCACCACGCCTCGGTTGAGGACCATCATCCCTGCGATGCGGCCATCACCCTGCAGGTGGCCGTTGACGCCCACCGTCACGCCATTCAGGGCGTTGATGACGGCACCACCGCGCAAGGCCAGCGTGCCCTGACCCAGCGGTAAACCGTCGATGCGAAGCGACTTGGCGATGAAGCTGGTATCCCCGGTGATGGTTTGGTCGCGCGCGGTGGTGATCACCACGTCCAGAAACTGGTTGGGCGCAAAACCCATGCCGCTGTCCCAGTTGTCGGCCGCGCCCACACTGCCGCCGCTGGACTGGGCCCAGGTCAGCGTGCCGGTGGGGTTCTGCAGGCTGTTGTTCCCCAGTAAGATCTGCCCGAGGTCGTTGATCTTGCCGCCGGCATGGGGCAGCCCAAGCCCCTGCAGGCTGACGGTTCCGCCAGACGCGGTGTGGATGAAGCTGCGCTCAGTCGTGACCCCGTTGACCAATTCGTAGAAGCGGCCGAGGGTCTGGCCGCGGTTGTTGATGCTGTCGGCGACGCTGCCGGTGCCGTCACCCAAGTTGGCCGCTATGCGGCTCATGACACCATTGCGGTAGATGAATGCATGCGAGCGGTCGACCCCATTCACCAAACCCACATCGGCGACACCGACTACCGTGCCTTGCGCGTTCACGCCCAAGGCCTGCGCGCTAGCACCGCCCAAAGTGCCGATGTCCTGCACGCTGCCAGTCTGGCCGTTCCAGATCGCGGCACGGGTGGTGTTGGAATTGCTGCTGGACCAGCCCACCACGATGCCGGCGTTGTTCAGGGCCACCGCGTTGGCCCCGAAGGCCCCCAGGGTCTGCAGTGAAGTGAACCCATCTTCAAGGCTGCCGGCAAAGGCGCCACTGCTGTTGAAGCCTGCAGAAAAACGGCCGGCCATGACACCACCCTGATTGACGGCATTCACGTAGGAACTGGTGAAGCCCGAAAAACTGAAGGTCTGTACCGCGCCCGCCTGGCCAAGCAGCGTCGTGGCTGTTTGTACAAAGTTGCTTCGAGACACACAGCTCTGCAGCGGGCAATCGAGGATGTTGCCGGCAATGTTGACCGTTCCCCGTAGCCCGGATGGGTCAGACAGAGCCGTGGGCCGCCAATACTCGGTGCCGCTGGCCGTGTTGCCCAGCCACAGCAATTGGCCACCCGAATTCAGAAAGACGCGGTCGATGCCGTTGACCTTCACCGTGCCGACCGACTGGCCTGCGTTGTTCATGGCCGTCACAGCGTAAGTGAACGGGTTGAGGCCTGCCAACACGGGAATGGGCGCAGGCTCCCAGCGTATGGCTTGCGCTTGCGCGCTGCCCATCAACCCTTGCAGCAGGGCAACCGCCATCAGGCTTGTGCGCCAGGTCAGGCGCGGTGAGTGACGAACACGCATTTGAATCCTCCGGTTGTGCTGAAGGGAAGATCGCAATCGCGGGAACAAACACGACTCCGCTTCACTGTTGCGGCGCCAATCCGGGTTGCGCGGGTTGCGCCGGGTTGAAGACCAGACGCGGCACCCAGGGCCCCGTTCCGCCCAGCGAGACCATGCGCACGGCGGTAGCCGGATTGCGCGGTGCCTGCCCGACGTCGCAACGCCCGTCGCCGTTCATGTCACCCAGCACCACTTGGCTCAGGACTTCGGGCATGACATTCAGGAAGCGCCACTGCCTGTTGAAGCTGGAGCGTGCCCACCAGGTGTTGCCCGTCGCCATGAATGCGTCGGGCTTGCCGTCGCCGACGAAGTCGCAGCGGCCCAGCTGCGCCAGGGGGTTGGCGCCAAAGCGGTTGTTGTCGGTGACGGTGATCGGCCGGGTGATGACTTCAACAAGTGTGGTGAAGCCGTTCGGGCCGGCCACGCGTCGGATCTCACCGTTTTGCGCAATGGCGTCATCCCTTCTGCTGTGCGCGAACACATTGCCGTCCACCCACACACGGTCTTTGGGGTTGCCGCGAATCTTGATGGCCAAGCCGTTTTCATGCACGGTGGCGGGCCCCAGCGGGCGCGGGCCGCCGGTGTACAGCACGGTGTTGCGTTCGATCAGCATTGTTTCGCCGGCAGTGCCGCAGCAATGGGCGCTGGTGCTGGTGCTCTGGGTGCCGTGCATGTCGATCTGATGGGTGCGCCAGCAAACCTGGCCCACGGCAATGTTCGTGAACGGCACATGCAAGGTGTTGCAGTGCACACCGCCCCCAGGCAAGACCAGGTTCTCTCGGAAAATGAAACCAGAGAAGTCGCTGCGTTCCTTGTTGGCGCTGTCACCCGCCATGGCGTGGCGGTTCTCCTCGAAGACATTGCGCTGCACCAGTGCGTAACCGCCCTTGGCCACCGTCACGCCATAGCCGAAGCCGTCGAAGTGCCGGTTGTGGTGGATGAAGTTGTGTTCGATCAGCACGCCGCCAGCGCTGGCCAGCGACTGGCGGAAGCGCGCGTTCTCGCCTTCGTCGACATCGCGCACTTCAATGCCGGCGCCAGGCCAGTGGTAGATCTCCATGTTCGATATCGAGATGCCGGCCACCGGCGCGGCGCTCTCGGTAGAGATGACGGTGATGCCGAAGGCCTTGTCAAAGTCGTCAGCGCCCACGCCGGCAGAGCCTTCTCCGCCGATGACAGCCGTTGGGCCTTCAAGCCGGAAGCCGGCGATGCGCACGTTGTTGCCGCGCACGATGAACAACGAAGTGCCGGGGCGGTTGCGGTCACGCACGAAGATGCGCGGCCCTGCCGAGCGCGGCCCGCGATCGCAGCCTCTTTTTGCTGTCAGTGACTGGCCGGCCTGCAGCGCCAGCCCGCTCCGGCCGCTCATGTCGATGTCCACATTGCACAGCTGGATGTCGGGCACCAAGGCGGCCAAGGCGGCGACCAAAGTGCCGCCGGGGTCGGTGGACGTCTCGTCGATGACCAGCGTGGGGGGGAAGTTCACGGCCACGCTGGCAGCGGCCACCGCGCGCTTGCGGTTGAGCGAGCGCACCGTCATCACGAAGGTGGTGGGATGCGCCGGTATGAGCACCAAGTTGCCTTGCGCCTCCACCGGCGTTTCGCCGAGAAACAGCGCGCACTCTTCGGGCAGCTGCGCTTGCCAGCGCAAGGTGATGCTCTGCCCGTACGCCACCTGCGCGGGTTGCGCCGACAGGCTGGCCCGCGCGGTACTGAGATCGGGGCAATCACTGTCTTCAATGCCACCGCTGGCCGGCAGGCGCAGGGCCGCTGCGGGTTGGGCGTTCGCGGCGACGGCGCTGAAGACCAGCAGCGCCACGGTGCAAAGCGTTCGGGTTCGCATGGGGGCTCCTGTGGCGGCTCTCAAGTTGGAAACTGCAGACACTTGGACAATCGCAAACGCGGTCCAGAACCAGCCAAGGCGGTCTTCAAGATCGCAGGGAGTCGCCGCTGGGGGCGCATCTCGCCTTCTGTCGATAGCGCGATGCCCATTGGCAGCCCCAAGCGCTGACACGTTCGAGCTGAGACAACGCGCCGAGGCCGTGGCCTCGCTCAAGCTGCGTCGTGGCAGCGATGGAGGGGCGGCCCGGTGGCTGCATCGGCAGCCACTTGGCGGGTTTCGGCCTTGGATTGCGATGACACTTGGCGAGCCCTTCGCAGTTTCGGCAATTCAACTTGCGCGCTTTTGCCATGAGCCTTCCCGACCCCGCTCGCTGGGCAGTGCTCAGCCCCTTGTTCGATGAGCTGCTCGACACCCCCGAGCCGCAGCGTGCCGCCCGCTTGGCCGAGCTGCAGCTTGAACGACCCGAATACGCCGAAGAACTGGCCACCCTGCTGCAGCACAGCCAGCAAGCAGGGCATGCCGGATTCTTGGCGGGGGTTGCAGCCGTCTGGCCTGGCCCCGAATTGCAGCCCACCCTCGTCGGCCAGCGCCTGGGCGCCTACCTGCTGGAAGCCCCACTGGGTCAAGGCGGCGGCGGCAGCGTGTGGCGCGCGCGGCGTGAAGACGGGCGCTATGCCGGTTCGGTGGCGGTGAAGCTGTTGCATCTGTCGCTGGTCGGCCACGCCGGCGCAGAACGATTTCGGCGCGAAGGGCAGATCCTGGCCCGGCTGCAGCACCAGCACATCGCCCACCTGCTGGACGCCGGCGTCACGCCCACAGGACAACCCTACCTGGTGCTGGAGCTGGTGGAAGGCGAAGTCATTGACCGCTACTGCAATGAGCGTCGGCTGGACGTGTCGGCCCGCCTGATGCTGTTCGAGAACGTACTGGCAGCGGTGGCGCACGCACACACGCACGGTGTCATTCACCGCGATCTGAAGCCCGGCAATATCCTCGTCACCACCACGGGCCAGGTGAAGTTGCTCGACTTCGGCATCGCCAAGCTGCTGACCGACGAAACCGGCGAGCAGGCGACCGAGATCACCCGCGAAGGAGGCCGTGCGCTCACGCCCGAGTACGCCGCGCCAGAACAATTGCGCGGCGAGGCCGTGACCACCGCCACCGACGTGTATGCCCTGGGTGTGCTGCTGTATCAGTTGCTCGTCGGGCGCCATCCCACGGCACCGGCCAAAGGCAATGCGGCCGAGGTCATGCGCGCCACGCTGGACGTGGAGGCACCACGACTTTCTGCCGCCATCACGAACCCATGGTCGGGGGGTGCGGAAGTTGGTGGCGATGGCGATGTTCCCCTGCAGCGCAGCACCACGCTGCGGCGGCTGCAAGGAGATCTGAAGGGCGACCTGGACACCATCGTCGCCCAGGCGCTGCGCAAGTCGTCGGCCGAGCGCTACCCCACCGTAGCGGCGTTGGCCGAAGACCTGCGTCGCTTTCGCCTTCATGAACCGGTGCTGGCGCAGCAGCCCACACTGGCCTACCGCAGAGCGAAATTTGTACGCCGCCATCGCGGCGGCGTGGCCGCCAGCGCTCTCGTGTCGGTGGCTATCGTTGCCGGGGTGGTGGGCACGGTGTGGCAAGCCCAGCGTGCCGAGCGTGAAAAAGCGCAGGCCCTGGCCGAGCTGGACCTGGCTACGGCCATGTCCGAGTTGGTTTCCGTATCGCTGGGGCCGGTATCGGACAAGCCCTTCACCGCAGGCGACGTGCTCAGGCGCGGTGAGGAAATGGCCGCGCGGCAATATGCCCAAGACCCGCGCATCCGTGGCTATCTGCTGCGGCAGCTGGCCTCGCAATGGGCCTATTACTACGACTGGGACAAGACCGAAACGCTGTTGAAACTCGGGCGCACCGCGTCGGAGAAGGCCGGCGATGCCTCGGACCTGGCAAGCAACGATTGTTTGATGGGCATGGTGCTGTCCTCGCGCGGTGAGTTTTCGAAGGGACGAGAACTGATCAACGCCGCCTTGAATCGGCTGCAAAGCGATATGGGCGACCAGCGCAGTCGTCAGGTGGAATGCCTCTCGCACCGCGCCAACGTCAATAGCAACGAAGATCAGCACGAGGCCGAGCTGGCCGACGTCAACGAAGCCATGGCCTTGATCGGCACGCCGCGCCGAGCGCAGGTGAACGCGCTGCGCTACCTGCGCAGCCGCAAGGCCTCGGCGCTGAGCGAATTGGGCCAGCGGGCACCGGCTGTTGCCGAATACGAGAGCCTGTACGCTGAATATGAGCAGCTCGGGGAGTTGGGCAGCAGCTTCAATATCTCCTTCCTGAACAGCTACGCCGTGCTGTTGCTCGAAGTCGGCCTGAGTGGGCGCGGCCTGCGCGTGATGACGGCCCTGTTGAACAGGCAGGCCGACCCGAAAGACAGCGGGGCCGGCACCGCCGTCGAACTGGCCAACCACAGCCACGCCTTGCTCGATGTAGGCGAAGTGGCGCGTGCGGTGACGGTGAGCGAGGGCAACCTGGCCCGCGTAGTGAAGGCGGGTAACGCGCGCGACATCGGCTACGTGGCCCGCAATGCGGCCGAAGCGCAGTGCGCGGCGGCGCAGTGGGCGCGATGCGCCGCCCACGCGGCCTTGAGCGAACACCACCTGGGCGCCATCTTGCCGCCCACGCACCCGGCGCATTCACGGATGTTGCTGGTGCGCTCGCAGCTGGCGCTGGCCAGCGGGCAAAGTGAGCAAGCTCTGGGGTACGCCGACAAGGCCCTGGCCCTGCTGGACGCCGCCCCGCAAAGGAACGGCCGCTATGTGTTGGCGTTGACCCAGCGGGCCGCCGTCTTGCAAGCCCTCGGCCAGAGCCCTGCGGCCTTGAACGTGGCGCAGCAGGCCGTGGCCGCCGCGCGTGAACTGTTCAAGGATTTCCCCCACACCATTTGGCATGGCCTGGCACAGCGGCATCTTGCGAACGTGTTGCGTGCCCAGGGTGATGAGTCCGGGGCACGCCAGGCCTTGGGCGAAGCGCTTCGCCATTTCGACGGGGCGCTGGGCGCCCAGGCACCTGCCACCCTGGCGTTGCGCGCGCAGGCTTCAGGCCGCTGATGGTTCGTGGGCGCCACGGCGGCCGTGCTCTGCCGGGCTTGGCGACAGCTAGTGTAGTGTTGCGTTCACTACTGTCCGGTTAAAAGTTGAACAAATTCAACTGCTTAGCGTCGTCGGCCTGTTCAGATGTGGACTCATTGCCCGGGAAGGCGCATGAAAGCTGGGTTTTCTCGAAAACCGATACCGACAAGATCTGTAGACATGTG
>JBBSCV010000196.1:0-7909 GCA_038249925.1 Burkholderiales bacterium | reverse complement strand
GCCCTGGTAGCCGACGACGAAGAAGCCCCGCGTGAACAGCTGCTGGCCGCGCTGAAGAGCGCATGGCCATCGCTGGACGTGGTGGCCATTGCCAGCAACGGCGTCGACGCCTGGGACCTGTTTCTCGAACACGAACCGGCGGTGTGTTTCCTCGACATCCGCATGCCGGGCCTGAGCGGCATCGACGTGGCGCGGCGCATCGCCGGCCGTGCCGCGGTGGTCTTCGTCACGGCCCACGGCGACCACGCGCTGGCCGCCTTCGACGCCGGCGCAGTGGACTATCTGATGAAGCCGGTGGACCCCGAACGCCTGGCGCAGACGGTGACGCGGCTGCAGGGCCGGCTGGTCGACCCGCTGAACGATCGACGGCTCCCGGCCCCGCCCGACGCCGCAGCGCTGCAGGCCGTGCTGGCCCAGCTGGCAGCACAAACCCGCCGCCCGCCGCTGGCCGTGCTGCAGGCCAGCGTGGGCCGCGAGGTGAAGCTGATCCGCACCGACGAGGTGATCTACTTCGAGAGCGACAGCCGCTACACGCGCATCGTGTTCGACAGCCCCGCCGGCAGCGGTGATGCGCTCATCCGCACCCCGCTGAAGGAACTGCTGGCCCAGCTCGACGAGCAGCAGTTCTGGCAGGTGCACCGCAGCGTCATCGTCAACCACCGCCATGTGGCCAGCGCGGTGCGCGTGGACGAGGGCCACATGCACCTGACGCTGCGCGGGCGGCCCGAGACGCTGCCGGTCTCGCGCCACTTCCAGGGGCTGTTCAAGGGCCAGTGAGCGCAGTCTCGAGACTGCGCTCGCTGAGACCGGGCCGAGACCGGGCGGCGGCCACCGCCGCAATATCATGGCGCGTCCCCACACCCGACCCCTGCACCATGCCCGCGCTGCCCGTACCGCGTTTCGACCAGTTCTACCGCCACGACGAACTCACGCGCCTGCTGCAGGACTACGCCGACGCCGCGCCGCACCTGGTGCAGCTCAGCAGCCTGGGCAAGAGCCATGAAGGCCGAGACATCTGGCTGTTGACGTTGACGAACACCGGCACTGGCGCCGACACCGACAAGCCCGCCTTCTGGGTGGACGGCAACATCCACGCTGCCGAACTGACCGCCAGCACCGCCTGCCTGTACTGGCTGAACCAGCTGCTGACGAACTACGACACCGACGTGCAGGTCAGGCACCTGCTGGATACGCGCGTGGTCTACATGGTGCCGCGCCTGAACCCCGACGGCGCCGAGATGGCGCTGGCCGACAAGCCGCGCCACATTCGCAGCGGCACGCGCCACTACCCGTTCGATGAGGAGCGCGTCGAAGGCCTGACGGTGGAAGACATCGACGGCGACGGCCGTGTGCTGCAGATGCGCGTGCCCGACCCGCACGGCACCTACAAGAAGCACGACGGCGACCCGCGCCTGATGGTGGCGCGCGAGCCCGGTGAATTTGGCGGCGATTACTACCGCCTGATTCCCGAAGGCACGCTGAAGAACTTCGACGGCCTGAAGATCAGCGCCAACCCCGACCGCGAAGGCCTCGACTTCAACCGCAACTTCCCCGCCTACTGGCGACAGGAATTCGAGCAGGTGGGCGCCGGCCCCTACCCCACCAGCGAGCCCGAGGTGCGGGCCATGGTGCATTTCATTACCCACCACCCGAACATCGGCGCCGCGGTCAGCTTCCACACCCACAGCGGCGTCATCCTGCGGCCCATGGGCATGCAGAGCGACGACGACATGACGCCCGAAGACCTGTGGATGTACAAGCGCATGTCGGACATCGGCGCCAAGCTCACGGGCTACCCGGCCATCAGCATCTGGCACGACTTCAAGTACCACCCCAAGCAGGTCATCACCGGTACGCAGGACTGGATCTACGAGCACATGGGTGCGCTGTTCTGGACGGTGGAGATCTGGTCGCCGAACAAGGAAGCCGGCATCACCGACTACAAGTGGATCGACTGGTACCGCGAGCACCCGCTGGAAGACGACCTGAAGCTGCTGAAGTGGAGCGACGAGCACTGCGGCGGCCAGGCCCATGTCGACTGGCGGCCTTTCCGCCACCCGCAGCTGGGCATGGTGGAGCTCGGCGGCTGGGACAAGATGAACTTCTGGCGCAACCCGCCGCCGGCGCTGCGTGAACGCGAGGCTGCGCGCTTCCCGGCCTGGTTGATGCAACTCGGGCTTTCGCTGCCGAAGCTGGAGGTGCTGCGCACCGAGGTGCGCGCTCTCGGCCCCGACACCTGGCGCGTGCGCTTCGCGGTGGCCAACGCCGGCTACCTGCCCAGCTACGTGAGCCAACGCGCGCTGGAGCGCAAGACCGCACGCGGCACGGTCTTCAGCATCCACCTGCCGGCAGGGGTGACGCTGGTCAGCGGCAAGGAACGCGAGATGGGCGCCCACCTCGAAGGCCATGCGCCGAAGAGCAGCCAGCAGGCCTTTCTGCCCACGCGCGAGATCACCGCCGACCGCGCGGTGGTGGAGTGGGTGGTCAACGGCGCGCGAGGCACGCGCATCGCGCTGAAAGCCACGGCCGACCGCGCGGGCACGGTGCATACCGAAGTCACGCTCGACTGAACGCAGCCCCTGGCCGAGCCGCAAATTGGACAAGGACTTCTCGACCCTCTTCGAGTTCTTGCCCATCGGTGCCTACCGCAGCAGCCCCGAGGGCGTGATGGTGCGCGCCAACCCGGCTCTGGTGCGCATGAACGGATTCGGCAGCGAGGCCGAGCAGCTGCTGGCCGTCACCGACATCGCCGGGCGCTGGTACGTGCAACCCGGGCGCCGAGCGCTGCTGCAAAAGCAGATGGAACGCGACGGTCACATCATCGGTTTCGAGTCCGAGGTCTGGCGCTACAAGACGCGTGAACGCATCTGGATCAGCGAGAACGCCCACACCGTGTGCGACGCAAAGGGCCGAGTGCTTTTCTACGAAGGCACGGTGGAAGAAATCACCGACCGCGTGCAGGCCCGCGCCGCGCTGGAGCGCAGCGAACACGGCTTGCGCGAGATCACGCGCCAGGTGCCGGGCATGGTCTACCGCGTGGTACTGAAGGCCAACGGCACGCGCGACATCGATTTCGTCAGCGACGGCGTGCGCCAGCTCTTCGGCGTCGGCGCTGATGAGGCCGTGCACAACAGCAGTCTGCTGGCGCAGTTTCGCCACGCCGAAGACCGCGCGGGCGTCGACGCAGCCCTCGTCGCTGCTTCCGTCAGCCGCGCGCCGCTGACCATCGAGTACCGCGTGGTGCTGGCCGACGGTACGGAAAAGTGGCTGCAGCAGACATCGGTGGCAAGCGGTGACGATGACACAGGCGAGCAGCTGCGCATCGGCGTGATCACCGACATCAGCGAGCGCAAGCGCGCCGAACTGGCGCTGCAGGCCAATGGCGAACTCTGGAAGCGCGCCCTCGAGAGCACCGGCGACGGCGTCTGGGACTGGCATGTGCAAGAGGGCCGCGAGGTGCTTTCGTCAGCATGCAGGGCGCTGTATGGGTTTGCGCCTGACGAGTTGCCCGACACCCCCGACGCGCTGGACGCCCGCACCCACCCCGACGACAGGCCCGGCATGCGCCTGGCGCGTGAGGCCCACTTCGCCGGGCGCGCGCCGTTCTACGTCAACGAGCACCGCGTGCAGTGCAAGGACGGCAGCTGGAAGTGGATCCTCTCGCGCGGCATGGTGCTGGCGCGTGACGATGCCGGCCGGCCGCTGCGCATGATCGGCACCCATACCGACATCACCGGCCGCAAGCAGGCCGAGACCTTGCGCGACGAACGCGACCGCGCGGCTGCCGCCGACCTGGCGAAGTCGCAGTTCCTGAGCCGCGTCAGCCACGAGCTGCGCACACCGCTGAACGCCGTGCTCGGCTTCAGCCAGCTGCTGGAACTGGAGCCCGGCGACGGCGAGCGCCAGCGCACCTGGAACAGCCGGGTGCTGACGGCCGGGCGCCACCTGCTGGCGCTGATGGACGACGTGCTCGACCTCAGCGGCGCGCAGACCGGGCAGCTGGCCATGGCCACCGAGACGCTGCCGGTGCAGCCCGTTGTCGACGCGGTGCTGGTCATGCTTTCGGGCGAGGCTGCCGCCGCCGGCGTGACGGTGTTTGATGAAACCGAGGGCACCGAAGCAGCACTGGCCGTGCGCGCCGACCGCAAGCGTCTGCTGCAGGTGCTGAGCAACCTGCTCAGCAACGCCATCAAGTACAACCGGCCTCAAGGCTGGGTGCGGCTGCGCGCGAAGGCGAACGCCGGCCAGGTCGACATCAGCGTCGCTGACGGTGGCCCGGGCCTGGACGCGATGCAGCAGGCCCGCCTGTTCCAGCCCTTCGAGCGCGTGGGTGCGCAGCACGGCAAGGTGGCGGGCACCGGCCTCGGCCTGGCGCTGAGCCGCGAACTGGCCCAGGCGATGGGCGGCCACATCAAGGTGGAAAGCGCACCCGGCGAAGGCTCCACCTTCACCCTGAGCCTGCCGGCGGCCTGAGCCGCTTCACATCACGATTCATACCTCGGTTCAGGCCTCGGTTGAGGCCTCGGTTCAGACCTCAGTTCAGGCGCTCCGGTCTGCTCGAAACGAAACACGGCCACGCTGGCCAGCAGGTTCGGCCAGCGCCGCACCACCTGGCCGCTTTGCAGGCCGAAACTGTCGGTGATGGAGAGCCCGCAGCGGCGCGCCAGCACGCCGAAGTCGGCGAAGGTGCCGACACGGATGTTGGGCGTGTCGAACCACTGGTAGGGCAGCGCGCGCGTCACCGGCATGCGGCCGGTCAGCACCTGCAGCCGGTTGGGCCAGTGCGCGAAGTTGGGGAAACTGACGATGCCGATGCGCCCCACGCGCGCCGTCTCGCGCAGCATGCGTTCGGTGTGGTGCAGGTGTTGCAGCGTGTCGAGCTGCAGCACGACGTCGAAGCTGCGGTCGCCGAAGAGTGCCAGGCCGTCTTCCAGGTTCAGCTGAATGACATCGATGCCGCGCTGCACGCAGGCCTGCACGTTGGCATCAGCAATTTCGATGCCGTAGCCGGTGCAGCCCTTGCGGTCGCGCAGGTAGGCCAGCAGTTCGCCGTTGCCGCAGCCCAGGTCCAGCACGCGGCTGCCGGCCGGCACCAGGTCGGCAATCAGCTCCAGGTCCTTGCGCTCGCTCATTGGAGCCCCTCGTCCGCTGGGTACAGCGGCCGCTCCCCCGGGGGGAGGGGGGCCGGCTTGGGAGCGGCCCGGCGCTCGGCCCCCTGGTTCGACACCTCGGCCGCAATGCGCTCGAAGTAGTGGCGCAGCACCGCGTGGTAGCGCGGGTCTTCCAGCAGGAAGGCGTCGTGGCCGTGCGGCGCGTCGATCTCGGCGTAACTCACGGCAATGCGGTTGTCGACCAGGGCCTTGACGATCTCGCGGCTGCGCTCGGGCGCGAAGCGCCAGTCGGTCGTGAAGCTCACCAGCAGAAAACGTTTCGCGCGCGTGGCCGGGTTCGCGGCGAAGGCGCGCGCCAGGTCGCCGCCATGGGCGGCAGCGGGGTCGAAATAGTCGAGTGCGCGCGTGATCAGCAGGTAAGTGTTGGCGTCGAAATATTCGGCGAACTTGTCGCCCTGGTGGCGCAGGTAACTCTCGATCTGGAATTCGATCTCCTGCGTCGAGTAACGCAGCACGGCAGCCTTCAATTCGCGGCCGAACTTGGTCTCCATCGCGTCTTCGGCGAGATACGTGATGTGGCCGACCATGCGCGCCACGCGCAGGCCGCGCTTGGGCAGCACGCCGTGCGCGTAGAAGTGGCCGCCGTGAAAGTCGGGGTCGGTGACGATGGCGCGGCGCGCCACCTCGTTGAAAGCGATGTTCTGCGCCGACAGGTTGGGCGCCGTGGCCACCGCGATGCAGTGGCGCAGCATGTCGGGGTGGCGCAGCGTCCATGCGATCGCCTGCATGCCGCCCAGGCTGCCGCCGAGCACCGCCGCCAGCTGCGTGATGCCCAGGCGCTGCACCAGACGCGCCTGCGCGTCGACCCAGTCTTCCACCGTCACCACCGGAAAATCAGCGCCCCACACGCGCCCGCTTTCGGGCTGCGTGGTGTTCAGGTGCATGGGCCCTGTGCTGCCGAAACAGGAGCCCGGGTTGTTGACGCCGATGACGAAGAAGTGGTTCGTGTCCAGCGGCTTGCCGGGGCCCACGAGGTTGTCCCACCAGCCCTTCACGCCCGCAGCGTCCAGCCCGGCCACGTGGTGGCTGGCGTTCAGCGCATGGCACACCAGCACGGCGTTGCTGCGCTCGGCGTTCAGCGTGCCGTAGGTTTCGAAAGTGAGCTGGTAGTCGGGCAGCACAGCCCCGCTCTTCAGCGGCAGCGGCTCGCTGAAGTGCATTTGCTGCGGGGTGACCATACCGATGGAAGCCATGAAGCAAAAACCCGGCGCCGCACAAGGCGGGCACCGGGTGGTGTCCCCTTTAGCGGCATTTGTTGAGCGCCCGCAATCTGGAACAAATCGGCGCTGGAAGTCGAGATTGTAGCCAGCCGAGGTGGCCGCATCAGGGGCTGAAACAGGGGCTGAGACAGATGCGACAGGCGCTGCAGCTGGGTGGCGATCAAGGCCTTGTTCAAGGCTTCATCGGGCTCTGGCATCGCTAGCATCCCCCGACACACTGGCAACCCACGAGGTCGGCGCATGCACGCATGGCTGCACAAGATCGACCAGCACTTTCCGGTGCGCTACACGGCGTGGCTGCTCTGCGCCGTCGGGCTGCTGCTGTTCAGCTTCACTTTCGTGGCTTTTGAAAGCGGTGGCTTGCTGGCGCTGCTGTGCCTGTTTCTGGTGGGCCTGGGTTGGCGCGACACGCGCCAGCGCCGCCACTCGGTGCTGCGCAACTATCCGGTCATCGGCCATCTGCGGTTTCTGCTGGAATTCGTGCGGCTCGAGGTGCGGCAGTACTTCATCGAAGGCGACAACGAAGCGACGCCGTTCTCGCGCACGCAGCGCAGCCTGGTCTACCAGCGCGCCAAGGGCGAAGGCGACAAACGGCCTTTCGGCACGCAGCTGGATGTGCATGCTTCGGGTTACGAGTGGATCAACCATTCGATGTGCCCGACCGTGCTGGCCACGCATGACTTTCGCATCAGCATCGGCACGGGCGGCACTTCCTGCACCCAGCCCTATGAAGCCAGCATCTTCAACATCTCGGCGATGAGCTTCGGCGCGCTTTCCGCCAATGCCATCCTGGCGCTGAACGGCGGCGCGAAGAAGGGCGGCTTCGCGCACGACACCGGTGAAGGCAGCATCAGCCAACACCACCGCGTGCACGGCGGTGACCTGATCTGGGAAATCGGCAGCGGCTACTTCGGCTGCCGCAACGACGACGGCAGCTTCAACGAAGAGAAGTTCGTCGCCAACGCCACCGACGCCCAGGTGAAGATGATCGAGCTGAAGCTCAGCCAGGGCGCCAAGCCCGGCCATGGCGGCGTGCTGCCGGGGCCGAAGGTCACACCCGAGATCGCGGCGGCGCGCGGCGTGCCGATGGGGGTGGACTGCGTCAGCCCGGCCAGCCACGGCGCCTTCGGCACGCCCATCGAGATGCTGCGTTTCATCGAGCGGCTGCGCACCCTCTCAGGCGGCAAGCCGACAGGCTTCAAGTTCTGCATCGGCCACCCCTGGGAATGGTTTGCCATCTGCAAGGCGATGCTGGAAACCGGCATCGTGCCCGACTTCATCGTGGTCGACGGCGCCGAGGGCGGCACCGGCGCAGCGCCGCTCGAATTCACCGACCACGTGGGCGCGCCGCTGCAGGAAGGCCTGCTGCTGGTGCACAACACGCTTACCGGTCTGAACCTGCGCCACCGCGTGAAGATCGGCTGCGCCGGCAAGGTGATAGGCGCTTTCGATATCGCACGCGCGATGGCCCTGGGCGCCGACTGGTGCAATGCGGCGCGCGGCTTCATGTTCGCGCTG
>JBBSCV010000195.1:0-7946 GCA_038249925.1 Burkholderiales bacterium | reverse complement strand
CCTTCGGGCGTGACCCAGACGATGTTCTGCGTCGGGTCCTTGATGTCGCAGGTCTTGCAGTGCACGCAGTTCTGGGCGTTGATCTGCAGCCGATCGGTGTCGTCGGCGTTCTTCACGTATTCATAGACACCCGCCGGGCAATACCGCGCCTCGGGCCCGGCGAACCTGGCCAGGTTGATGGCCACCGGCACGCCGGCGTCCTTCAGTGTCAGGTGCGCGGGCTGGTCTTCTTCATGGTTGGTGTTGCTGATGAACACCGAGCTCAGGCGGTCGAAGGTGAGCACGTTGTCGGGCTTGGGGTAGCGGATGCGCTCCACCTGCTCGGCCGCGTGCAGGCGCGTGTGGTCGGCGGCCGTGCGGTGAACGGTCCACGGCGGGCTCTTGATGCCCAGCTTGGGCAGCAGCCACTGCTCGATGCCCGTCATCAGCGTGCCCACGGTGTTGCCCTGCTTGAACCACTGCTTGAAGTTGCGGCTGGTGTTCAGCTCGTCGAAGAGCCAGCTTTTCTCGAAGGCCGCAGGGTAGGCGGCCAGCTCGTCGGCGCTGCGGCCGGCGGCCAGTGCCGGGGCGATGGCCTCGGCCACCAGCATGCCGGTCTTGATGGCGGCATGGCTGCCCTTGATGCGCGCCGCGTTCAGCGTGCCGGCCTCGCATCCCACCAGCGCACCCCCCGGGAACACCAGCTTGGGCAGGCTCAGCAGCCCACCGGCGGTGATGCTGCGCGCACCGTAACCGATGCGCTTGCCGCCTTCCAGGTGCGCGCGGATGGCCGGGTGCAGCTTCCAGCGCTGCATCTCCTCGAACGGGCTGATCCACGGGTTCTGGTAATCCAGCCCGACCACGAAGCCGAGGGTGACCTTGTTGTTGTCCAGGTGGTAGAGGAAGCTGCCGCCGTAGGTGTGCTCGTCCATCGGCCACCCGGCGGTGTGCATCACCAGGCCGGGCCTGGCCTTGGCGGGGTCGATTTCCCACAGTTCCTTGACGCCGAGCGCGTAGGTCTGCGGGTCCTTGCCCTTGTCGAGCTTAAAACGCGCAATCAGCTGCCTGCCCAGGTGGCCGCGCGAGCCTTCGGCGAAAACCGTGTACTTGGCCAGCAGCTCCATGCCGAGCTGGAAGCCGCCGTGCGGTTGCCCGTCCTTGCCGATGCCCAGGTTGCCGGTGGCCACGCCGCGCACCGCGCCGTTGTCGTCGTACAGCACTTCGGCAGCTGCGAAGCCGGGAAAGATTTCCACGCCCAGCGCTTCGGCCTGTTCGCCCAGCCATCGGGTCACCGCGCCCAGGCTCACGACGTACATGCCCTGGTTGTGAAAGCAGTCCGGCAGCAGCCAGCGCGGCGTGGACGTGGCTTGTGTCGCGCTGAGAAACAGCACCTCGTCGCCCGTGACCGGTTGGTTCAACGGTGCGCCGCGTTCCTTCCAGTCGGGGAACAGCTCGGTCATCGCGCGCGGGTCCATCACGGCGCCAGAGAGCGTGTGCGCGCCGGGCTCGCTGCCTTTTTCCAGCACCACGACCGAGATGTCGGCATTCAGCTGCTTCAGGCGGATGGCGGTGGCCAGCCCCGCTGCGCCGGCGCCGACCACCACCACGTCGTACGCCATGGTCTCGCGGGGGCCGTGCTGGGCAAGGATTTCTGCGGCTGTCATGGGCGACTTCTTTCGCGAGAGAGGCGGTGAAAACGGGGGTGCGGTTCGAGCGCTGTTCTGGCGCTGTTTGGGCGCTGTTTGGGCGCTGTTTGGGCGCGGTTCGAGCGCATACAGACGCGCAAAAACAGCGATCGATTCTAGGTGCGCCGTCTGGACATCACTGCCTAAAGAGCGCCGGTGTGGCCAGCCCCGCCAGCGTCAGCGCCAGCGAGCCCAGCACGTGGGTGGCCACCGTGGCGGCAGCCCAGCCGGGGCGGCCGGCTTGCAGCGACTGCACCACCTCGGCGCTGAAGGCGCTGAAGGTGGTGAGCCCGCCCAGAAACCCCGTGATGGCGAAGAGCCGCCACTCGGCCGGCAATTCGGGCCGCAGCGCAAACAGCGCCACCGCCAGACCAACGAGGTAGCCACCGATCAAGTTGGCCAGCAGCGTGCCCGGCGGCAGCGACGGAAAGATGTGGTTCAGGCCGAGGCCCAGGCCCCAGCGCGAGACCGCGCCGAGTGCGGCGCCCAGGCTGATGGCAATGATGGCTGCGAACATGCACGGAGCTTATCCGCAGTGCTGCAGCCGGCGGCTCGGGGGCCCTCTTCAGACCGGCAGCAGCCCCAGGCGCTTGCTCTCGCTGAAGACCGGGTCACTCTCGTCGCCCGATGCCGCAACCGCCCGTGAACGGCCCTGGCGCTTGGCTTCGTACAAGGCCTGGTCTGCGCGCCGCAGCGCGGCGTCGATGTCTTCTCCGGCGCGCAACTGCACCAGTCCGAAGCTCAGGCTCATCGGCGGCAGCGGCGTGCTCTGCGTGCGCTTTTGCAGTTCGGCCACGATGCGCGCGGCCACGCCCATGGCGGCCTCGGTGGTGGTGCGGCGCAGCAGCAGCACGAATTCATCGCCGCCGTGGCGCCCGGCGGCGTCCATCGTGCGCAGATGTTCCAGCACGCTGCCGGCCACCAGGCACAGCGCACGGTCGCCTGCCGGGTGTCCGAGGCGGTCGTTGATCTGCTTGAAGTGGTCGATGTCGAAAAGCAGCAGAACGGCGCTGCCGGGTGGGTCGGTTCGCAGCGCGTGGTTGGCCAGTTCGGCGAAACGGCGTCGGTTGGGTACCTGCGTCAAGGCATCCAGGTTGGCCAGCAGGCGCAGGCGCCGGCGTGATTCACGCAGCTGGCGCTCGGTGCGCTCGTACAGCAGGGTCAGCGCGGTGAAAGACAGCACGATGGCGCCCAGCGTGGCGGCCAGCACCCGTGCGCCATGCGCCGCCTGGGCTGCGGCCACAGCCGAGGGGCCGGCGCCAGCGAAGTCGGTGGCCAGCACCGCCAACCCGGGGGCGAAAGCCAGCAGCGCCACGGTGGCGCCGAGAAAGTTCACTGGCGCTGCATCACCCCCGGCCGGGCCGTTGAACATCACCGCCGCGGCGTACAGGTGCACCGCCAGGCCGCAGGCCACGACGGGCCAGGTGGCACTTGTCGTGGCGCTGGGCGGCAGCAGCCAGCCGGCGCCCAGCGCCACCAGGCTGGCGCTGGCCAGCAGCACGGCGTCGACCCACCAACGGCCGGGCCAGCGCCGCCGCGGGTTGAATCGCCGCAAGCCCATCAGCGTGACCAAGGGCCACTGCAGCAGCAAAGGCGCCGCCAGCGCATGCCCCCAGGCGCCCGGGGCCAAGGCGGCCAGTGCCGCACCCAGGGTGGAAAGCCACAGCGCGGTCAGCCACCACCGCCAGCCAGGGTGGCGGTCCCGGCGCAGCCCCACGGCAGTCAGCGATGCTGCGGCTGCGGTCTGGGCTACCGTGGCAAACAGCAAGAGGTCGGTGGACGCCAACATGGTGTTCGATTGTGGGCAGCCCGCCGTGCTTGTGTGCCGCTCTCAACAGGGTGCATTGCAACGCTTTGCTACGGTCGTGCTGGCGCTCGCACAGGTGCTTGCACAGTCACCCACCGCAGTGGCTTGGACTGGCGCTCGGGAGGACGCACGCAACGGCGCTTGGTTACCATGGAGGGCTGATTTCCTGGCGTGGAGGTGGGTGGCATGGGCATGGACGTGGTGGACTACGAAATCAAGGGCGCCGAGATGCAGTTCGTCGAGATCGAACTCGACCCTGGCGAAGCCGCCGTCGGCGAGGCCGGCAGCATGTTCTTCATGGATTCCGGCATCACCATGGACACCGTCTTCGGTGACGGCAGCGCGCAGACCGGGGGCATCTTCGGCAAGCTGCTGGGTGCCGGCAAGCGGCTGGTCACGGGCGAATCGCTCTTCACCACCGTCTACACCAACGCCACAGCCAGCAAGCAGCGCGTGGCTTTCGGTGCCCCCTATCCGGGCAAGATCTTGCCGATGGACCTGCGCCAGATGGGCGGCAAGCTGATCTGCCAGCGCGACGCCTTCCTGTGCGCCGCGCGGGGCGTTTCGCTCGGCATCGCCTTCCAGCGCAAGCTGAGTGCCGGCTTCTTTGGCGGTGAAGGTTTCATCATGCAGAAGCTGGAGGGCGACGGCCTGGCCTTCGTGCATGCCGGCGGCACCGTGCTGCGGCGCGAACTGCATGCCGGCCAGACCCTGCTGGTGGACACTGGCTGCGTGGTGGCCTACACGCCGACGGTCGACTTCGAGATCCAGTACGTCGGCAAGGTCAAGACCGCGCTCTTCGGCGGCGAAGGCCTGTTCTTCGCCAAGCTCGGCGGCCCGGGCACCATCTGGCTGCAGAGCCTGCCCTTCAGCCGCCTGGCGTCACGCGTGTTCGCGGCCGCGCCGCAGGCGGGCGGCGGCCGGCGCGAACAAAGCGCGCTCGGCGGGCTGGTGGGCGGTGGCGTGCTGGGCGGCATTCTGGGCGGCGACAACGAGTGAGCCGCTGGCCGACCGCAGTTGCCGTCTTCGACAGTTTCTGGCGCGCCGTGGCGTATTGCCTGCACCCGCGTGTGGTGCTGTGGTCGCTGCTGCCGCTGGCGCTGGCCGGGGCGGCGGTGGGCATGCTGGGCTGGGCTTACTGGGAAAGCACCGTCGGTGCGGTGCGCAGCGCGCTCGAACGCACTGAACTGGTGGTGGCCATGCTCGACTGGCTGGACCAGATGGGCGCCAACCGGCTGCGTTCGGTGATGGCGCCGATGATCGTGGTGGCACTGTCGGTGCCGCTCGTCGTGCTGGTGACGCTGCTGCTGGTGGCGGTGCTGGTGACGCCGGCGGTGGTGCGCACCGTGGCCGCACGCCGCTTTCCCGCGCTGCAGCGGCTGGAAGGCTGCACCGGGTGGCAGGCACTCGGGTGGTCGCTGCTGTGCACCGTGGCTGCGCTGGGGGCGCTGGTGCTCAGCGTGCCGCTGTGGTTCGTGCCGCCGCTGGTGCTGGTGCTGCCGCCGCTGGTCTGGGGCTGGCTCACTGGCCGCGTGTTCGCCTACGAGGCCCTGGCCAGCCATGCCAGCGCGCACGAGCGGCGCTTTTTGCTGCGTCAGCGCCGCTGGCCGCTGCTGGCCATGGGCGTGGCCTGCGGCTACCTGGGCGCCGTGCCCTCGCTGGTGTGGGCGCTGGGCGCTGCGGCGCTGATCTTCGCGCCGGTGCTGGTGCTGGTGTCGGTGTGGCTGTACACGCTGGTGTTCGTCTTTGCGGCCTGCTGGTTCACGCACTACCTGCTGGCCGACTTGCAGCGCCTGCGCAACGCGGAAGTCGCCGCTGGTTTCCCGCCTGCGCAGCCTTCTCCTGTGCCCATCCTGAGCCCGCCCGCATGAAGTCGAAGCACATCGGCCTGATCATCGTCGGCGACGAAATCCTCTCCGGCAAACGGCAAGACAAGCACCTGGCCAAAGTCATCGAACTGGCGGGTGTACGCGGCCTGGCTTTGGCCTGGGCGCGGTACGTCGGCGACGACCGCCCGCGCATCACCGAAGCGCTGCACCAGGCTTTCTCCAGCGGCGACATCGTCTTCTGCTGTGGCGGCATCGGCGCCACGCCCGACGACCACACGCGCCAATGTGCTGCCGCTGCGGCTGGCGTGCCGCTGTTGCTGCATCCGCAAGCCAAGAGCTTGATCGTCGAACGCATGCGCGACGTGGCCGCTGAACAAGGCCAGGTCTTCGAGCCCTACCGGCCCGACAACCAGCACCGGCTGAACATGGGCGTCTTCCCCGAAGGCGCACGCATCATCCCCAACCCGTACAACAAGATCGCGGGGTTCAGCCTCGGCGATGTGCACTTCGTGCCCGGCTTCCCGGTGATGGCCTGGCCGATGATCGAATGGGTGCTGGACACGCTCTACGCCGATGCCGCCGCGCTGCACGGCGCTGCGCGCACGGTAGAACGCTCGGTCATCGTCTTCGGGGCGATGGAAGCCGCGCTGACGCCGCTGATGGAAGACATCGAGGCGCGCTTTGCCGGCATCAAGGTCTTCAGCCTGCCCAGCGTCGACCACAAGACCCTCGGCCGCCACATCGAACTGGGCGTCAAGGGCCGCAGCGACCCAGCAGAGGCCTATGCCGCGTTGCGCGCCGGACTTTTGGCGGCCGGCGCACAGCTGGGCCCCGAATTGGTGCGTTAAGCGCGAGTGCGCGCCGCGTTTTGGTGCGAATGTTGCGCTTTCCATGTCTGGCGTTGGTGCGCGGCGCCCACCCGCGCACCGCACACAGGCGCGGGCATGCTTTCTGCTAGATTCGTTTGCGCCTTGTTGGGGCCTGGCCCCCTCTGCAGCACCCGCATGTTTACCTATCCACGAGCCCCGCTAGGAGAGACCTGAATGGCAAAGACCGTTGCCGACGTGATGAAGATGGTGAAGGAAAACGAAATCAAGTTCGTCGACTTCCGCTTCACCGACACCCGCGGCAAGGAACAGCACGTCACCGTGCCTGTGTCCGCTTTCGACGAAGACAAGTTCTCCGCTGGCCACGCTTTCGACGGTTCGTCCATCGCCGGCTGGAAGGGCATCGAGGCGTCAGACATGTTGCTGATGCCCGACCCCGCCACCGCCAACATCGACCCGTTCTTCGAAGAGCCCACCGTCATCCTCAGTTGTGACGTGCTCGACCCGACCGACGGCAAGCCTTACGAGCGCGATCCGCGCAGCCTGGCCAAGCGCGCCGAGGCCTACCTGAAGAGCAGCGGCATCGGCGACGCTGCCTACTTCGGCCCCGAGCCCGAGTTCTTCATCTTCGACCAGGTGCAGTGGACCAACGACATGTCGGGCTGCAGCTTCAAGATCGGGTCTGAAGAAGCGTCTTGGAGCACCGGCAGCAGCTTCGAAGGCGGCAACATGGGCCATCGTCCGGCTGTCAAGGGCGGCTACTTCCCGGTGCCCCCGGTCGACAGCTTCCAGGACATGCGCAGCGAGATGTGCCTGATTCTGGAAAGCCTGGGCATCCCCGTCGAAGTGCACCACCACGAAGTGGCCGGCCCCGGCCAGAACGAACTGGGCACGAAGTTCAGCACGCTGGTGCAGCGCGCCGACTGGTCGCAGCTGCAGAAGTACGTCATCCAGAACGTGGCCCATGCCTACGGCAAGACGGCCACCTTCATGCCCAAGCCCATCGTCGGTGACAACGGCAGCGGCATGCACGTGCACCAGAGCGTGTGGAAGAACGGCGTCAACCTCTTCGCCGGCGACGGCTATGCCGGCCTGAGCGAGTTCGCGCTGTTCTACATCGGCGGCATCATCAAGCACGCCCGTGCGCTGAACGCCATCACCAACCCGGGCACCAACAGCTACAAGCGGCTGGTGCCGGGTTTCGAGGCGCCGGTGAAGCTGGCCTATTCGGCGAAGAACCGCTCGGCGTCGATCCGCATCCCGTATGTCGCCAGCCCCAAGGGCCGCCGCGTCGAGGCGCGTTTCCCCGACCCCTTGATGAACCCCTACCTCGGCTTCAGCGCGCTGTTGATGGCGGGCCTGGACGGTGTCGAGAACAAGATCCACCCCGGCGACCCCGCCACCAAGGACCTGTACCACCTGCCGCCGGAAGAAGACGCCAAGATTCCGACCGTCTGCCACAGCCTGGACCAGGCGCTGGAATGTCTGGACAAGGACCGCGCCTTCCTGACCAAGGGCGGTGTCTTCACCGACGCCTACCTCGATGCCTACATCGACCTGAAGATGCAGGAAGTGACGCGTCTGCGCATGGCCACGCACCCTTGCGAATTCGACATGTACTACTCGCTGTAAGCCCCCGCGCGCCAGTGACGAAGGCGGGCCTGCGGGCCCGTTTTTTTTGTGGTGCACCCGCTGCGCGACAATCACTCCATGACTTTGCCCAAGCCCACTGCTGCCCGTGTTGTCCGCTGTTGCGTGCTGGCCCTGCTGCCACTGCTGGCAGTTGGCGCACTGGCCCAGGACAAGACCGTCTACCGCT